>JALYYZ010000065.1 GCA_030945985.1 Chloroflexota bacterium | reverse complement strand
CTACCTGGTCGGTGAGTAGCTGGGAGGACCCTGTAAGGCTGGTCATCGTCGTAGTCCTGGCCCTGCTCCTTGCTCTTGTGGGCGGGGCGATCGGCGGCTTGTTGCACCTGATAATCCACGTCTTCCTGAAAGCCGTACCCAACAACTTCTATGGCATCGTCAACGGGCATAAGCCGCACGACGAGTCGGACGATCCTGAGCTGCTAACCGATTGGCTCAATCGTAAGCTCGACTATATTGCCGGGTTGGAGAAGGGACAAGGGCCTCTCACTTTCGGCCATCTCTGCGGCAGGACGATCAAGGGGCCGGAGGGCGCGGTCTACGAGAGCATCACATTGCAGATGATATCGACAAACGTCAGCCAGGGTCTGCCCTACAGGCTCCCTTTCGACAAGAAGATCTTCCTATTCCACGAGGTCGCAATGCGCGATCTCTTTCCGAAGAACGTGGTGGATCACATGGTGCGCACTTCATACAAGAGCAAACGCATCGGCCCGGGCATCTTGCCGGATGGGTACCACTATTTGCCCGAAGCCGATGACTTTCCGGTCGTGGTGGGCGTGCGGATGAGCTTAGCTATACCGATCTTCTTCAGCGCGATCCCCTTTTATACGATCAAAGAGACCTCTTTCGCGCATGCAGCCGCCGGCAACAGGTTGAGCGCAAAGGATGACCTGCAAGTGAACTGGTTCAGCGACGGCGGAACCACCAGCAACTTCCCCATCCACAGCTTCGACCGCTGGCTGCCGACCCGCCCTACCTTTGGTATTAACCTGACCGCCATGCCGCCGAAGGCCATCCACCGTGGCTCCTCCCTTCTCGACAAGTCTTACCTGAGCGCCGTATACGAAGCTGACAGCGAAGAGAACCTGCCAGGCGCTGGCCCAGGCGACGGTGGTGAAGCGCTGCTCGACGGCCAGGTGGGTAGCCAGGTGCCTGCGGTTGAGCTGCCTGAAGCTAACCAGATACAGGGGCCCGAATGGCGACCCATAGCCAACCCGCTTGCCTTCCTCCTGAAAGTTGTCGATACAGCCCGAGAAAATCACGATACGCTCCTGTCGATGCTCCCCGGCTACCGCGAGCGGATCGTGGAGATACGTTTCACCGATGGGGAGGGCGGGATGAACCTGACGATGGACGACACGGCTATCAGCAGCATCAGCCTGAAAGGAGAGATGGCCGGCCTGGAGTTGCGCGATGAGTTCAACTTCGACCACCACCGCTGGACGCGCTTCCTGGTGCTGATGTCACAGTTGGAAGTGCAACTCGAAAAGCTGAAGACCTCTTATGAGAAAGGCCATTATGCCGATCTGCTGGCACGAGTAGACTCCAGCTTCCCCTACACCGGCGGGCACAGCCAGGCATGGCGCGCCGAAGCCAACAAGCGAGCATGCATGCTTATAGCCGTAGTAGACGAATGGAAACGGCTCCAGGCTACCGAGCAGCAGGAGGCCGCCATGCTCGGGACAGCGCCTCCACCGGCGAGCCCTCACTATACTGCGGCTGCGTCCGGCTCAGTAGGTTCACCCCAAAGCCCAGACCAACCACAACAAAAGTCGATCTGCGAGTCGCTACTGCCCGAGCCCGATCTCGACTTCTTCAACGCTCGTCCACCCGCCAGGGACTACACGCCGAAGCCCAAGTCGGTCCTGCGCGTTACGCCTGATATGTAGGCTGCCGCATCATGCTCAGGACCATGTGCAATGACTACCTCGCGCCCGATATACCTCCCTGGATTTAGCATCCAGAAGCCCTGGCTCGTACTGACTTCTGCTTGCCAATCCCTCTTACTTGCGAGATAATGCTTTTCATGAACAGACAAGTTGATCAGGCACAAGAAGCGGTCTCCGCCGATGCAGATGCAGTCCGCAAACTATACAATGATTTGCTCGATGCATGGGAGAGACGTAACGCTGCCAGTCTTGCTATGCTATTCACACCCAACGGCAACCTGGTCGGCTTTGACGGAAGCGTGCTGAATGGGCGAGCCGAGATCGAGTCGCATCTCACCGGCATATTTAGGGATCACCAGACAGCAGCTTACATCGGCAAGGTGCGGGAGGTATGCTTCCTCTCTCCATCTATTGCTCTTCTCCGCAGTGTGGCAGGCATGATCCCGCCCGGCGAGACTGACCTGAACCCAAGTGTCAACGCGATCCAGTCGCTGGTCGCCGCGAAATGGGATGGGCAGTGGCGCATAGCGCTCTACCAGAACACCCCGGCAGCCTTCCACGGACGGCCTGATCTCAGCCAGGCGCTCACCGCAGAGCTACGCGAGTTGCTGGCGCAAGGCTGAAGAGAGAACCAGGAGCAGCAGTTGGAATTCAACATGCCTGCCGGGCCGAAGTTGAGGTTCCCGAGCAGGCATCCAGCCGGTTCCGGCCCTCACAAAAAATGTGCGTAAAGATCAGTGACTAAAGTCACGGGCTATACCTTATAAAGTTCCTTCGGTGCCTACGGGACTAAGCCATCTGTTCGAGTCTCCGAAGGAGACTTCCCAATATGTAGCCCGTGACTCATTCATAGGGCGCTCCCTCCTGTCAGCCTTGTAGGGACCCGGATTTGTCCACGCCTTCGCGGCTCAGTGTAATACGCAAAGATTATTAGGACTAATGTGCTAAAATAGGCACAGATGGAGAAATCCAGAAGGCCAACAGACCAGGCTGAGGAGGTAGGCAGAATGGGGCACCTACGTTTGGCAGAGCGTGACAAAGGCGATGACCATGACGGTATACAGGGCGAGGGGCCTGTTGGCCGGGGGGTGCTCGTCGCCTTCCTACTGGAGGTAAGGCCACACGTCATAGGCATACTGCGAGCCGTCAACAAAGTATCCGGTGCTTCGCAGAAGGCCACCTGCCCGCAGTGCGGCCACCAGTTCAAGCTGGATAAATAACCGGGGCTTAGCCGCCCGCTACGCGCTTAGCCATGATGATGTCGGGCTTGCCTGGGCCGTTGGCATCGGGCATCACGCCGACGATGACGTATCCCTGTTTCAAGTAGAACTCGTAGGGGTGGCGGTCGAGGTTTCTGATGTTGGCGATGTGCCGGCTCACATCCTGATAAAGGTCGACGCCGGAGAGGGTCGTCTGATTGGTCTCGTCGTCGCTGCCCAGGCTGACGGTGAGGCCGCCCCGCTCGCGGACCAGCCGCTCCAGGTCAGCCACCAGTGCCCTGCCGATCCCCTGGCCCTGGCGCGTTGGGCTGACCACCAGGGGGTGCAGCTCCCATACCAGGCCGTCGTAAGTGCTTATGCCACCTATCCAGCCGAGCACAGAGCCATCCTCGTCCAGGGCCACCCGGCTGATCCTCTCCTCGCCGAACGACTCGCGCACCGTCTCCAGCGCAGGGCCGATCTCGGGCCACGCCTCGGGCCAATGCTCTCTAAAGGCGTCCACCAGCAGTGCGGCGGCCTGCTTGATAAGCTGCTCGTCGGTGGGTTGCAGGTCTATTATCTTCATCACGCTGGGGCGTACCCCAAGACTTCATCCACGTCTATCTCTCCCGGCAGCCTGCCCGGCATCGGCAACTTCTCGCCGCGCGCCGCAAACAGCACATGCCCGTAGTTCCCGCCTATAGGCTCGGAGTATACCTCGATTCCACTTCCACCCCTGTTGAGGTTGACCACCCACACCTGCTGTATGCCGGCCTCCGCATAGAGGGGCAGCTTCACCTCTCTATCGGTTGCTAATGTACTGTCCGACACCTCCACCAGCAAAAGTACGTCTTCTGCCCCTGGACGCCGGCGGCTGTACCGGCCCCTATGTCCCCTGAGCAGGGCAAGATCGGGCTGAGGCTCAGGAATGATCAGGTAGCAGCATCAGGTTCTGCACCGACACGGTGATGGTTCGATCTACTAGCTGGTGGAACATCTCTTCAAGCGCGACTACACAGGCCGCGTGGCGAATTCCTATCGGCGCTGTCTCTATAATGTCCCCTTTGATAAGCTCGACACGGTTATCCTTACCGAGGATCCCCTTCTCGATCATGCGCTTATATTCGTCGACGCTCCACAGCTTGCGCGCGAGGCTTACGGCCATACTTTTCACATCTCCTTTCTTGCCGATATTGCTTGCCTGTGCCGGCATTATAGCACGGTAGTCACTCATGGCCCGCCCACCATATGTATGGCTGCCCGCATGCCGGTTCAATGCTTCTTAGTGCAGCTTCATGGATCTTTTAGCTTTTGGAAGTAAAACAAACAAATATGACCCTGCGGGGTCATATTTGTTTGTTTTTGGAAACCGGCGCTCTTTCCCCAGCCTGAAAAGCCTCTTTGCTTTGTCAGAACCTACTCCTACTTTTTGGCAGATGTCTGGCAGCCTGGGAAGAAGGTGTTGGCTACTATCTTAGAAGCCTGCCCTCTCGTCACTGTGTTGGCCCACCTGAAGTATGGCTTGTTGGCAGGTGGGTAGCATCGTTCAGCTTGCCCAGTCTCCGGGTTGGCGCCTCCGCATGTATAGCCCTGCATTACATCTCGCGAGGCTAGCCTCTGGACGTAGATGTAGAATGTGTTCCCCGTTCCCACATCTTCAAAGGTCTGCTCGGAGTGATGCTCAGTGTAGCCTGCTGCATTGGAGACTATCTTCGATAGCTGCCCCCGTGTGGCATTAGCCGCAGGTCTGAAGTATGGCCTGTTGGCAGGACCGTTGCATGGCTCGTCAGGACCCAGACCACATGGGTAGCCACCCATAATCACTCTGGTGGTCAGGCGGTTCACAAAGGGGTAGAAGGCAGTGACGGGTGGCACATCTTCGTAGATCTGTGCTCCCGGATCTTCAGAGAAGCCGGCGCTGTTTGCTACAAGCTTAGATATCTGGCCTCTTGAGATAGGGTTGTTGTACCTGAAGTAGGGGCTGTTATTGCTATCACATGGCTCAAGCTGGTCTGTGAGTGGGTTGTGACCACCACACTGGTAGCCTGAGACTATGCCTCGGCAAGCTAGACATCTCACGTAAGAGTAGAAGGTGTTAGAAGTTGGCACATCTGTGAACTGGATGGGGCAGACGGTAGCTGTACCTGCCGGTGTAGCAGTGTCTGTGGCCTGTGCTGTAGCCTTTGTTGTGGGTGTGGGTGTACCTGTAGAAGTAGTTCGTGTTGTAGTGCTAGGCCGTGTGGTAGAAGTGTCTGTAGATGTGACCTGGGTTGTTCCAGTGGCACCAGGTTGTGTTGTACTCGTGCGGCTGGGCTGAGTTGTAGATGTGGATTGAGTAGTCAGCGTAGTGCTTGCCTGCGTGGTGGAAGTGGTGGTGGAAGTGGTGCCTGCAACAGTTGTAGAGGTGGCGCTTGCCTGAGTTGTAGATGTGGATTGTGTGGTCAGCGTAGCGCTTGTCTGCGTGGTGGAAGTGCTCCCTGGAACAGATGTGGAGGTGGAACTTGCCTGCGTGGGGGAGGTGCTACTTGGAACAATTGTACTCGTGCGGCTGGGCTGAGTTGTGGGAGTGGCGCTTGCATGCGTAGTGAAAGTGCTCCCTGGAACAGATGTGGAGGTGGCACTCGCCGGTGTCGTGGCTGAGGTTGTGCCTGTGGCTGTAGCTGTTGTTGTGGGCGTGCTCGTGCCTGTTGCGCAGGCGGACGAGACCACTACGATGGTGCCGTGCATGCCTGTGCCTACTCCACCATGGTACTGGCAGTGGTAGCCATAGCTGCCCGCAGTGGTGAAGGTAAAGCTGAAGCCCTGTCCTGGAGCGAGGTTGCTGCTGCTAAAGAGCCCCGCAG
>JALYYZ010000033.1 GCA_030945985.1 Chloroflexota bacterium | reverse complement strand
GGGCTGGCGAAGAAGCAGTTTCGTATGTTACACTTTTCAGTGAATGCCATCTCGGGGCATGCGCCATACAACGACACTCGAAAGGAACCTTTTACTTTGATTTTCTCTTCTCGCAAGCTGGCTCTTACTCTCTCCTCATTCGCCTTGCTGGCTTCTGCTGCGCTCTTTAGCGCCTGTGATACGGGGGGTGGCGCTCCCACTACCACGCCTCTAGTGGCGGCTACCACTGTACCTTCCTCCACCGTCTCGGTTGCTGTACCCAAGCCCGTAGCGACCCGCGCTGCCAATGCGCCTTCCTCTATGGGCTCTGCTACCGTACCGCGCGCCGTTTCTACGGCTGCCGGTACTGTGCCCTCCGCACTTAGCACCGCTGCAATAACTATCCTTTTGGGAACGCCTACGGCGAAAAAATAGATAAGCCTCGAAGACCGGCAGTCCCACTTTGCGGCAAGGTTAGTGCCTTGCACCTAATGCAAGTCCATGGACCTTTTAGCTTTTGAAAGAGAGACAACAAATCAAAACACGCACTGTTTTGATTTGTTGTCTCTGCAAAAAATGCTCTTCCCCCAAGAGGTCGTTTGAAGAGGCATTAGTCCGGGTAGCACGGTGGGTCTCCTATGTTACAGGGGACTGCTGCAAGTAAGTTGACATTCACGCTCGATGTATAACCCTTTAAACAGCAACAACACGACCGGCGGTTTGCCTCGGTGTTGGGCCTCTCAAGCATAAAACAAGATAGACTATGCAGCAATCGTCAGTCTTTATGTAGTGCAATGAGCGCGGCTACTGGCAATCTATCGCCGTACGCGCGCATAGACATGTGCCGGACTCGTTGCGGCTTTCAATGCCTGGCCTGCCGCACTCAGTATTCTGAACAGTGGCACTCTAATTGCTCGCCTGGAGGTAATAAGGGTGCCTCTTTATGTGCTTCCTACCTGCTTGTATAGCAGGAGTAGATGCCTCTCGCCACCCGGACTCAGGTTGAAAGTACCTGGAGGGACGATGGAACAGGGCGAAGGTCGCGCCGAAGGACCGAAAGTAGTGCTTATCGTTGAGGACGAGCACGACAACCGCGAGATTATGCGCGCCGTGGTAGAGGACCTTCTCGGCTACAAGGCGCTCGTGGCGGGCGATGGGGCCAGGGCACTACAATTGGTGGACGATATCCGGCCCGACGTAATCCTTATGGACCTCATGATGCCGGTGCTCGACGGCTTTGCTGCCATACGCGAGCTAAAGTCGAGCTATGCCACTTCGGCCATCCCCATAATCGCCGTTACCGCTCTCGGTAGGCCCTCCGATAAGGCACAAGCGTTGCAGCATGGCGCGAATGCCTATCTGACCAAGCCGTTCGACCTCGACCTGCTGGCAGAAATGATAGAACGCTACGCGACGGGCGGAGCGCATGCCGGCGAAGTCTAACTAACGAGATTGATGCATGCTATACCCTGTTATATGCCTGGCAAGACCAATTATCGAGGCAAATCGCCGGTGGTTTTGTCTCTGTTTAACGGATTACACATCAATTGCAGATACTCCCTTGTATGGCTGAAAAGAGGACGAATTCATGACGCGTACGTTGACCCTTGAGCTATCTGAAGAGATTTACGAGCAACTGGAGCAGCTTGCGGGAACGGTTAGTCAAGAGCCTGAGCGTCTGGCTGCCGAATGGTTGACATCTGCGGTTACAGCCATCATCGAGGCCACTTTGCCGCGCTCTGGACGCAGGCGCTCGCGGTCTGCGACCCCAGGATCTACTCCGGTCTCCGGTTCCGGCTGGACTGCCTCTCAGCCAGGCACGTCAGAGGCGGCAGGCCCTGCGACGCGCCGGGGAGTTATCTACCAGTTGAAGGTGACCCTGAAGGAGATCAAACCTCCCGTCTGGCGACGGATAGAGGTGCCGGGCAATATTGATCTTGGTGTGCTGCACGCTATCGTACAGGCGGTAATGGGCTGGGACGACGGTCATTTGCACCAGTTTATTGTGGGTGGCGACTACTATAGCGATCCGAGCCCCGACTGGGGCCTGGGAGACGAGGTTCTCAGCGAACGGCGCACAACACTGAAGCAGATCGCTGCCGAACCCGGCGTGCATTTCGCCTACGAGTATGACCTGGGCGATAGCTGGATGCACGAGATATTGATCGAGAAGATCTTGCCGCCTGAAAAAGGGGCACACTATCCCCGCTGCATCAAGGGCAAGCGGGCCTGCCCTCCTGAGGACATAGGCGGCGCGTGGGGTTATGAAGAGTTCCTGGTGGCGATTGCAGACCCCAACCACCCGCAGCATGCCGAAATGCTCGAGTGGGTAGGAGGCAGCTTCGACCCCGAGGAGTTCGACTTGGAGGAGGCCGACAAGTCGCTCATGCCGTTCAGGAAATGATGCGGGCTCTTTATCGGTTGTGGGTCAGGCGGCAAAGAGGTCGGTTTTCCACTTTCTACCCAGGTGGAGAAAGCCCGTTCTTTAGCCCTCCAGTTTAGCGCTGACCTCTATATTGAGGTTGTTGCGTAGGGCGTTAGAGACGGGGCAGCCCTTCTCAGCCTCCTCCGCGATCCTCTGGAACTCCGCCTGCTCAAGGCCGGGCACGCGGCCCGTCACATCCAGACGCATCGTGGTGATCTTCGGCGGCTCGAATGTGCAAACTGCGCTGATGTTGAGTTGCTCGGGCGCGTGGCCTGCCTTTGCCAATGTGCTGGAGAACTGCATAGCGTAGCAAGCTGCATGTGCGGCAGCCAGCAGCTCTTCGGGGCTGGTCTTGCCATCAGAGCTCTCGGTGCGCGCCGCCCATGTGACGGGCAGATTGCCGAACGCGCCGCTGCCTGTGCGTGTAATAACTCCGGCCCCCTGTAATAGGTTGCCTTTCCACTCTACCTGTGCGTTTCTATCGATCTTTGGCATGTTAGTACTCCTAATAGACGAATTAAATAGCTCGACGTCCTGTTGCCTGCCTGGGCCGTTAAAGGAGATGCTCCGTCAGCGCAGGCGTGGCTCGTAATGGTGGCCCTGGCTATGCTACAGACGTATGCGACCGGAAGACGTCTCTCTGCTATACGTTGCATACACAAGTTTTGGTTTAATACTGGGCACACCCGTATAGCCGCCGGCGGATCCCTTTGCTCATCAGATAGCACAGATGAGTCCTCGGTTTGTGTAAAGCTTTGTTTAAGCAGGGAAGTGCGCCCTTTTATCTGTGTGCATAATAACAACAGCGTCTGTGACCTGAATCTGCTTCTCAAGGAGGAAAGTATGGAGGCTATTTACGCACCCGTTGACATTGGGCAGGTGCTTACAGAACGTATCAACGCGATGCCCAAAGTTGAATTGCATGTCCACCTCGAAGGCGCCGTCGAT
>JALYYZ010000026.1 GCA_030945985.1 Chloroflexota bacterium | reverse complement strand
ACCCTGGATCGGCACTGCTGCGGCCTCCTCAAAGCTGAGACCTTCCGGCAAAGGAGTAGTTTCCCCCGCGAGGGCCAACGCATACTCGGCGTAGCCACCCTCGACATGAGATGCCACGCGCATCCCCCTTTGCAAACCGTGCACGTCCGGGCCTGTGGCTGCAACGGTGCCCGCCACTTCATAGCCGAGCGTGGTGGGCAGGCTTACCAGGTTAGGATAGTGGCCGTTACGCTGGCCCACATCGGCCTGGTTTACCCCAGCGGCCGCCACCTTTATCAGCACCTCGCCCGCGCCGGGCTGGGGCACATCAGCATCCTCGAGCATCATTACTTCCGGCGTGCCTCGCCTGTGAATACGTACTGCCTTCATCTTGTATCTCCCTATCTTGTATGTAAGTAGGCTGGCCTACCCTGTTGCCATGTGTGCCCTGTTCACGATCCTACGGTAGACGAATCTGCATAAACGGGGCAAAAAAGGGGAGCGTGGTCACGGGGCCGTGCTTTTTGTGAGGTGCTCAATATGCACCTGGAGCGTATCGGCTATTTGCTGGAGGGGTTTAGGGCTGCGCTGTGTGCGACACAGCAGGATGCCTCCTTCCAGCGAGGCAAGCGTGAGGGTCGCAAGTGCCTCTGCCTGTTCGCTCTGCAGCCCACCAGCCTCAAGCTTCAGTTTGAACAAGCGCTGCCATGAGGCGTAGATCCGCTCGCATGTTGCGCGCAAACGATCGCTGGTGGCCGCTGTTTCAAGCGCTACTGTGGTTATGGGTCCTCCCGACTTGTAGCCTGATGCCTCAACGTTTATGGCTACAAGGCGGATAAAGCTGCATATTGCCTTGCCGGGCGCGGGCTCAGACTTGAGGTGCCTCTCGATCCGCTCGCGCACTATTCCACCCACATGCTCAAGGGCCTTCTCTGTAAGTTCCTCTTTGCCCCCTGGGAAGTAGTAGTAGAGAGATCCCTTGGGGCTGCCGCTCGCGCGTACGATTTCATTCAAGCCTGTGGCATGGTAGCCCTGAAGGTCTAACAGGTCGCATGTTGTCTCGACTATCTGGTCTCGTGCTGAAGCCATAATGTCCCCTTCGACCCTATTATAATGACTGGTCTATATATTGTCAAGGTGTGCAAGTGCTGGGCGGAAAGCAACCGCCGCGCAGCGCCACCTTTGCGGCAGCTTGCTCAGCGTTATAGCGTCCTACGGTGGCTACTTACGCCGCCCACTATTGAAAACTGCCCGTAAAGGCTACAGATGGCGTAAGTAGCCACCACGGGAATCAAACAGCGCTACTACCCCACGCGAGGATCCAGCTCCTTCGATTCAGCCTCACGCTTTTGCCAGGCATCTGACGAACAGAGAGATTACTTCCGATACCGGAGCTAGCCGAAAGAGAAGGTGCCTTTGTGTCAGCAGCACCGTATGTTCGGGCAGCGATTTAGTGCCTTGCAATATGGCTGATGGGAGCCTAATGATACGCTTTTTGGCTCCGGCAGAGCTTAGCTGAGACTGATTGAACACCGCAGAGGAAATTGCATGCTACCAGTCCTGACACTTCCTGTTGTTGCAACCCAGCCCCTTTTGGTATCCGAATGTAGGCTTTGACCTACCTTAGTCGTCTGTTGTAGAAGTTGGTGGCAGGGCTGCTGACCATGCTGCTTACTCCGCTCTCAAGAGCTACATCGGTTTCTGCGTTATATGGCCGCACGTGGAGCACATTCTCGTTGTCTAAGTATGCCAGCGCGCGTGGACCCTTTAGCCCGTATATCGGTACACCAGACCCTTGTACCGAGTACAACGGAATGGTAAGGACGCGTGTCGGCGGGGCCGGTGTCGTCTTATATGTTCTGCTTACAGGTAAGCCATAAACAGTGAGATCGATGCCCGTTGTGATCTCATACACCAGACCGGCATCGCTAAATACCACATCAGATAAATATGGTACTTTGTCACTGGGGACGTAGCTTTGCGGCAAGGAGATTTCGTAATCGCTTACCTCCACATCCCCCTTCTGGATAGGGGCTCGAAACAACTTCACCAGTGTGGTAAACGGCTCACCCGGCGCGTTCGACGCCTGCGCTAACGGCTGTGCCAAATTATAGACGAGAAGCGTCTGGCCATCCGATTGCACAACAGCCTGCATATTGACAGGTGCTTTGTAGTATGCCGTATTCAAATATTTCACACTCGTTTCCGCAAGAGGCGCTTGAGCGTTGGAAGGGTCAACCAGGCGCAGCTTCATGCTGCTCCCCTCTACCCAACCAAGCAACAGCTTACCCTTGAACGCGCCGTCATCCAGAAAGAGTGCGCCAAGATGGAAATCGCTGCCCAGGCGCGCTGCCATATCGCCGGACGCATGAGTTCCGGCGACTACTGTTTGGGCAGCTATAACAGGTGCATTCTTGCCCTGGGACCGGCTGCCGGGCTTGAGATCGAACAGATTTGCGGTTAGGGCCAATCTTTCAGGGGCTGCTGCGTCCTGTTCCGCACTCACGATAAGCGCGTAATGTTCGTCGGGGCTGAGTTGGGCGCTTATGAGCGTGCCGGCTGTTGAGTAAAGGGCTGTGGCTTTGCCTCCGTCAGGCTCTGTGGCGTATACGCGACTAATCAGCCTGTTGTTCTCCATCTGCCCGCCTGCTGCCACCAACATCCTGCCGGCATGGCGCCCCACGTCCATGATCCCGATGTCCCCTGCTGTTATTGCCAGTGTGCCTGTGACAGGGTTGCCACCATACACCTCATATACAAAGCTGCCCGCACCGTACTTCCATCCGTTGATCCCTGGACTATCTGCCGGTGACCCGTAATGTGACAAGGTCCAGACGCCAAGCTCGCCGAATACGTAAGCGTGATCACCGCCCGGGACCAGGTGAAGATTCAGAAAGCCGGCCTGCTTGCGATCATCGCTCAGTCTGGCTAGAACTATGTGGCGTTCTGCTTTATTCAGAAGACCGCCGCGAGCCTTGGTATTAGTGTCAGTGCCTGCAGCAGTGACACTTGGTGTGGGCATGGAGGTCGCGGAGGCAGACGCATTATAGGAGCCTGGTACATCGTAAGCGATGTAGTGCTCAGGCGCTGTGTCAAACACCTGGCTCTCTCTATCGCTACCTTGCATATATAGCCAACCTCCTGGGCCACGATAATACAAACCTGGCGGCGAGGCTTGTTCGCGCAGGAGGACTGTACCGCTGAGGGCATCGGTAAATAGCTGGTTCTGTGTGCGAGCGATAGTTGCGCCTGTGTCCTTGTATTCCGGCTCAATCGTCTGGATAGCCCGTGCTGCCAGGAGTGCCTCCACCGCCTCCTTTGCGGAGGCACCCTGCGGTGCGCTCAGAGCTTGTTGATAAGCCATTACCGTTCGATACTGGTTGTCACGTTTTTTGACCTGCGTGGCTGCCTCCGCCGCGCGTGTGTCGGCGTCCCGGTAGCCACTTGCGGCTGAATAGTTAGCCAGGGCGTCGTCCCAGTGGTGGGCGTAAGCGGCTTGCTGCGCCTGCTGATAATGTTGGCTGACATTTGTATCGTGCCACCACGTCCAGACTACCCAGGTAAGCACGCCCACCACCAGCAGCAAACCGAGGACCTGCTCAGGGTTAGCCCACGGCCTGCCCTGTTGCTCGAGTTCCGGAACCAAGTCCTCTGTTATAGATATGTTGTCCGCTCTATTGTCACTGTCCAATTTGCGCCTTTCCTGCTTTGCGTGCCTGCGTTGCGTGTAGGTATATAAGCTGGACGCTCATGCTTGAATCACTACTCTAATGACTGTATTATATATCTTTGAACGGAAGTGTCAGAACTCCATGTGGCAGTTGGGG
>JALYYZ010000020.1 GCA_030945985.1 Chloroflexota bacterium | reverse complement strand
GCCCTAACGTCTCGCCTTTTTTTATCGTGAAATCAAGGCCGTCAACGGCACGCACTGCCCCTGTGACGCGCTGGATCAAGATGCCCGAGGTGATAGGGAAGTGCATCTTCAGCCCCTCCACCCTCAGCAGCGTATCGTCGCCCGACTCGCTCATCGTCGTCCTGGTAGCGTTGGAGCGCGAGTCGACGCCCGCGTTTGGCTTTGTAATGGTGCTCATCAGGGCTGCGCTCCCGCTTTCACTGCTGTGTCGTCGGTAATAGGGTGCTGCTCGGCTGTGCGTATGTCCTCCCAGCAGGCCACATGGTGGTCGGGGCCAACGTTCCTCAACGGCGGCATCTCCAGTCTGTTGCGAGGCTGGCGGAAGGTGCAGCGAGGATAAAAAGGGCAGCCTGGGGGCATGTTCATCACGTCGGGCGGCAGGCCAGGTATAGGGTCCAGGCGCTCTTTACGCTCTTCATCGAGCCGAGGCACCGAATTCAGAAGGCCCAGCGTGTAGGGGTGGCGCGGATCGGCGTAAAGCTGCACGGTCGGGGCCTGCTCGGCCACATGTCCTGCGTACATGACCATGACGCGATCACAGAGCCCAGCGACTACTCCCAGGTCGTGCGTGATAAATAGCACTGCGGTGTTGAACTCCCGCTTGAGTCTCCTGATAAGGTCGAGGATCTGCGCCTGGATCGTCACGTCGAGGGCCGTAGTAGGCTCGTCAGCGATCAGCAGCTTGGGGTTGCACGAGAGGGACATGGCAATCATCACGCGCTGGCGCATACCGCCCGAGAATTGGTGCGGGTAGTGGTCCACGCGCTGCTCGGCAGAGGGTATACCCACCAGCTTGAGCAGTTCTATCGTGCGCATCTTGGCCTGCTTACCTGTCATGCCCATGTGGAGTTGCAGCGCCTCGCCTATCTGGCGGCTGACGGTTAGCACAGGGTTGAGAGAGGTCATCGGGTCCTGGAAGATCATGGCGATTTCTTTGCCCCTGATGTGGTGCATCTCGTTAGCGCTGTACTTCATCAGGTCGTCGCCTTTATAAATGATCTGCCCACTCACTATCTTGCCAGGTGGGTAGGGTATCAGGCGCATTATAGAGAGCGCCGTAACGCTCTTGCCCGAGCCCGACTCCCCTACGATGCCCAGCGTCTCGCCCTCGTCAAGATCGAACGAAACGCCGTCTACAGCCTTGACTACCCCGTCCGGCGTAAAGAAGTGGGTCTTTAGATTGTTGACCTGTAACAGTTGTGACATAGAGGCTCCGGTGGTTAATGGTGGTTGGTGGATAGTGGTTGGTGGAACCACTATTCACTACTTCCGACTTCTCGGGTCAAGCGCATCCCTCAGACCATCACCGAAGAAGTTGAAGGCAAAGAGAGTGATCGCGAGTGCCAAACTGGGGAAGAGCACCAGGTAGGGCTCTGAGCGCAGTTGCGGCTTTGATTCTGCTATCATTCCTCCCCAGCTCGGAATGGGTGCCGGTGTGCCGATGCCGATGAAGCTCAAGAAGGCCTCGATCAGGATGGCAAAAGGTATACCGAAGGTCACTGCCACAATTACCGGGCCAAGAGCGTTTGGCAATATTTGCGTAAACATTATCCGCCAGGGCGGCACCCCTATAGCGCGCGCCGCCTCCACATACTCCTTTTCTCTGAGCGACAGCACCTGGCTCCTGACCAATCGGGCCATGGAAGGCCAAAAGGTAAAGCCGATAGCAATGTAGATATTCACCAGGTTCTGCCCTATCGCGGCCAGGATGACTATTGCGAAGAGCACCGTCGGGAAAGCGTACATGATGTCAGTCAGGCGCATCAGGATCATATCTACGCGCCCGCCATAGTAGCCCGCCAGCAGACCCACAGGTATGCCTACGAGCAAGATTATAAGCTGGCTCACCAGACCCACAGAGAGCGACACACGGGCTCCATAGACCACGCGGCTAAACTCGTCTCGCGACAGGCGATCTGTGCCGAACCAGTGAGCGGCTGAAGGACCCTGGTTCCTGATCGTATGTCTTACACCGTTCACCACGGAATATACAGGCTCGTCGTACGAGTAGGGCGCAATAAAATTGGCGAAGATCGCTATCAGCATCATGATAAGCAGCACCACCGCGCCGGCAAGGGCTAGCTTGTTGCGCCGCAGCCGCAGCCAGGCGTCGGCCCAGAGGGTGCGAGATTTCGCTGGGTGGGCGAAATCAAGCGGCGTATTCATATCGGAAGCGTGTACTACTGCCATTCTCTAGCTCCTAGCCGCGGCGCCCAGGCGTACACGCGGGTCGATGACCCCATACATGAGGTCTACAATCAGGTTGATAATCAGCACAAGGGTCGCATAGAAGATAGTGGTACCCATAATCATGCTGTAGTCACGCTGGTTGACGCTGTCTACAAAAGAAGAGCCGATGCCCGGCACTGCATAGAGCGACTCCACCACCAGGCTGCCCGTTACAAGGTCGCCGAATTGGTCGCCCATGACGGTAACCACCGGCAGCAAGGCATTGCGCAGGGCGTGGCGTATTACTACGACCCTATTACCCAGGCCCTTCGCCCAGGCTGTGCGTATATAGTCCTGGTTCAACACCTCCAGCATGCTGGCCCTGGTAAGACGTGTAAGCACGGCCATAGGACGTATCGCCAGCACGAGCGCCGGCAGTACAAGATACTGCGGCCCGTCCCAGCCGGCGATAGGCAGCCAACCGAGGTTGAGACCCACTACGAGGATGAGCAGGATGCCAAGCACGAAGTTCGGAATAGAGTAGCCGATGAGCGAAAAAGTGCTCGCGGCATAGTCGATCCAGGTGTTCTGCTTAAGTGCGGCCACTATGCCAAGAGGCACAGCCACAAGCACCAGCAGGGCGAATGCAGTCATGCCGAGGATGAAGGAGTTACCCGCAGCAGGCACGATAATATCGGTTACGTTACGCCCCTTCTGGTTGAACGAGGGACCCAGGTCGAAGTGCAGCAGGTTCCAGAGGAAACGCAGGTACTGCCCACCCGTGAAGCCGCTGCCGCCTAGCCTGGTAGGTTGTCCCTGGAAGAACATCACCACCCACCAGAAGATGAGCGCCCCACCCAGTGCCACAAGCATAGAGGATAGTTGCTGAGCCCCAAAAGCCGAGGAGTGCTGCGCGCCGTTCTGCAGCACGCTTAGCGATGCTGCGCGTCTGGCGCGGGATCTGTATATAAGAGCGCCCCCGCCGGCGGCGAGCAACAGCCCAAGTACGAGCACTATCCCCTGCGAGGTGGAAGCGCCATTGCCAAAAAAGGTAGGCCAGAGCGGCTCATCGAGATGGTATGCCTGCTCCAGGGCGGCCGTAATAGCTGCGTCTGAATGCTCCGTAGTAAAAGGCCCACCCTTGGTGGAGTGCATCAATACGAAAGTGATTAGCGAGATGCCCAGGAGTGCCGGGATCATCGCAAATACGCGACGGATTATGTATACAACCATAATTTATTCTCTTCTTCTAGTGGAGTGCGGTATAAGCGGTAGACAAGCCTGGCGGGCTCCCAGGTGCTGCTTTATGTAGCATCGCATCTAACGAGTACTGCGTACCCTCCGAGCAAGCAGCGGGCAATACCATGTTGTGCCTTGCGGTTGGAGCGGTACGCAGTACGGATCTGCATGTGACTACACCCCCGGCATGTGCAGTTGCCGTGCCAGGGGTGTAGCACTTGTACGAGTTTACTTGGCCGGCGTCACCATCTTGAAGGGATAGATGAAGCTGGCGTTGGTGCCGTAGCCGGTGAACTCCGGCCTGACTTCCCAAAAGCGGGTGGTCTGGTAGAGCGGTACGATCGGGGCATCCTTCAGCAGTTGCTGCTCAGCCTGATTGTACAGCTTGTAGCGATCAGCTTGCTTGGCGGGGTCGGCCATCGTGTTAGCCTGCTCCACCAGCTTGTCGAAGCCGCTCTTGTTGCTGTAGCCCGGATCGTTGCCTGTGCCAGGGCCCACGCCCTGGATAAAGGTCGAGTCGAAGAGGGCATAGAGCCAGTCCTGGGGGTCCGGGTAGTCGTGGCCCCAGGAGCCATAGAACATCTGGTAGGAGTGCGCCTGTCGAGCGGCAAGCATCGTCTTCCACTCAACGCCGGCGATCTTGATGTCGCAACCCAGGTTTTGCTTCCACTGCTGTTGCAACTGCTCGGCGACCGATTTCTCGGCGTCTCGCTGGCGGTAGGTGTATGTCAGGTCGAGTCCCGAGCATGCGGCATGGCCCGCGTCCGCAAGGAGCTTCTTGGCGGCTGTAGGGTCAAACTTGTAGGCTTCGAACTGCTGTGAGCCCGGCTCGCCCTGTGGAAGCAGAGTGGTGAGAGGCTGCACAGAGCCCGAGAGTGCAAGATCGGAAAGCTGCTGGCGGTCGACAGACATGGCAATCGCCTGGCGCAGCATGTCCGCCTTGGGGTCGCCTACAGGGCCGAACGGTGGCTTCTGCACATTGAGACCGATCCACACACTACGCGCCTGGCCCACACTGTGCAGCGTCGGTCCAAGCTTAGCATCCGCCTTGATACGGGCAAGCTGGCTGGCATCAGGGGCGTCGAGAGCGCTCAACTGACCCTTCTCCAACTCGGCCTGTGCTGTGTCGGTATCTTTGAGGATGGGAATATGTACGTTGACCGTCGGCTTTGGGTTGCCCCAGTAGTTGGTATTTGGTGTCAAATCAAGCGACTCATTGTGCTTCCAACTGCTGAGCACGTAGGCGCCGGTGCCTGCGCCGGGCTTGGTCCACCATTCGCCGCCGGTGTCAACAACCTTCTTGTTCACTACATAATAGGTCCAGACGGTGGTCTGAGAGATGAAGTAGGCGCTGGCATTCTTCAAGGTAATCTTGAGGGTGTTAGCGTCAGGTGCTTCGATCCCTGATATTGTGGCTACCTTGGGCTTGGTCGTGTCGGTGGAGGTGACGGAAGCGCGCACCTCGTCGTAGCCCTTGATATCGGGATAGACAAGGTCTGTGTAAGGCGCGTCCTTCAAGTTAGCTGCGCGGTTGTACGAGTAAAGAAAGTCAGCCGATGTCACAGGGTCGCCATTGCTAAACTTGACACCCTTGCGCAGGTGGAACGTATAGACAGTTGCGTCGGGGCTGACGTCCCACGACTCGGCGAGGGCAGGCTGGAGCTTCGTAGTCACCGGATCGAACTCAGTGAGGGCGTCGTACATATTCTGTCCCAGGTCAATTGATAGGTTCTCCTGCATGAGTGCAGGATCGAGGGTCTCGGGCTCAGCGTAAGCGCGCCAGGAGAACGTACTGCCTGAGCCTCCGCCGGTAGCTGCCGTAGGCGCCATGACTGCAGCAGTCGTGTCGGTTGGGGCAGCAGCAGCAGTCGTGTTGGTTGGCGCTGACGCCGCCGGGGCAGTGTTAGTGGGGACCGCTACGGCGGTCGGAGTAGCATCGCTTGTGCCGCATGCCGCCGCCAGGGGCATTAGGGTTACAAGAAGTGCAGATGCAACAAGTTTTTTCGAGAACATTCGCGTTTATTCCTCCTCTGGTTTGTCCTCTAACTGGTCAAGCCGGCCTCTATATTGTGGTGGAGTCGAAGTAGTAAGAGCCACGAAGGCCGGGGTAAAGATCACGTTAGCAGCCTATAGCATCACCTCCCATCAGGTGGGATCCGGGTATAGTAAGTACCTGCCATTATATGCTTTAACACACGCGTGTCAAGAAAATGGTTCAACTTAGCGGCTGCTGAAGCGCTGTATGATAGCCAAAGAAGGCGAGTAAGGCCCCGAAAGGTCTCCTGTTGCGCCATTAATTTCGGCCTAAACTCGCAAGCGCCAGACGAGATAGAGCCTTCTCCTCCTCTACAACACCTTCGCTGCCAATCTACACGCCGGCAGGCTGTGGCGTTCCAAGCTCCTTTGTCTCGCCTAGGTCGCTCGCGCTGCTGTGACCGTTGCTGTGCCCGTCCAGGTTTATAGTAGACATGTCGGCGTCCCTCACGCCGCCTATACGCCTGCGCAGGCTGTCGAGCAGACTGTAGGCTACAGGCACTACGATAAGTGTCAGTAGGGTGCTTGTGAAGAGGCCGCCCACCACTACAGTGCCTAGCTCAGAGGCGATGATAGAGCCTTCAGAGAAGCCGAGCACCAGGGGCAGGAGTGCGATTATCGACGCGATAGCCGTCATGATAATAGGCCGCACACGGGTACGCCCACCCTGTATAAGAGCGTCGTGGGCCGACATGCCTCTATGCCTGAGCTGCTCGACCAGATCGAGCAACACGATGGCATTCGTTACTACGATACCGACCAGCATCAGCACACCTATCAGCGCGCTCACACCCAGGGGACGTCCTGTGACGAAGAGCGCCACGATAGAGCCGATGGCCGCCAGAGGCAAAGAGAACATGATGATGAATGGAGTAGATAGTGAGCCGAAGGTAAGCACCATCACCATATAGACGAGCACTACCGCCACAATCAAGGCGACTCCAAGCTGTCCGAACGCTTCGCCTTGCTGTTGCACCACGCCGCCCAATTTCACCTTTGTGCCAGAGCCAGGCGCAAGCTCGTTAATTGCCTTCTGCGCTGCTGCTGTTACACCTGTGGTGCTGTCGGAGTTGATCGTGCCGGCCACGGTAACCGCGCGCTCCTGGTCGATGCGGGTGATAGATACAGGTCCATCGTCCTTTGTAACCTGGGCCACATCGCTCAGCGGCACTGGGTTCACTGCCCCAACCTTAATCGCCTTGATGGCATCGATGCTGTTAAGGGTCGAAGGGTCATATGTGGCATCCACCTCGTACGTCTTGCCGTCCAGCGTGATGTCCGTCACCTTCTGGCTGGTGAGAAGCCCGCGCACCTGGCTTGCTATCTGGATGGTAGTGCTGCCATGCTCCAGCGCTTTGGCAGGGTCTACCTGCACCCGTATTTCAGGCTTCGCTCGCGCGGCATCGCTCGTGACATTCACCAGATTGGGGACGGTCTTCAGCTTGGTCGCGAGCTGGTCGCTCGTCTTGAGCACATCGTCGTAATTGCTGCCGGTAACTATTGCAGAAAAGGCGCTGCTGTTAGGTCCGCCACCCGAGCCCGGCGTCACGCTGTAATCGTCAATATGAAGCTGCCCTGCCTTGCCTGCGATCAGGCCGCGCAGCCAGTCGGCTTCGTCCTTGATATTCACGGCGCGGTCCAGAGTAACGGTCATCTGGGCTACGCTGTCGCTGCCTAGCGAAGAGAAGCCGGAAGCCGATGCGCTAGCGTTGTTGCCGATAGTGGTCTGGTAATTCAGCACCTGCGGCTTATGCTTTTGTATGTCAGCTTCGAGAGATGCCGCCGCATCGCTGGTCGTCTTGAGGTCGGTGCCGGGTGACATGCTTACCTTGACGTTGAGCACCTTGTCGCTGCCGAAGTTTATAAACGACTGGCCTATGTAACGCGAGAGCAGCATCGTGCCGGCAAAGAGGAGAATGGCGGTGCCGATTGTCGCCAGCTTGGTCCAGCGCCGGCTCAAGGCCCATGTAATCACAGGTGTATATAGCCTCTGGATGAGGGTGTCGCGCTCGGCGTGTACTGCCGGACCAGGGTCCTTAGCGCGCCCGCTCTTGAGGAGCAGCACCGCCAACACAGGTATGACCGTAAGGGCCACCACCAGCGAGGCCAGCAGCGCCACGCTGACTGCGACGGCAAAGGGCCGGAAGAACTCGCTTACCAGCCCGGCAATAAAGCCCAGCGGCAGGAATACGCACACAGTCGTGACTGTAGATGAAGTGATAGCAGACGCCACCTCACGCGTGCCATTAAAGGCGGCATCACGTAGCGACTCGCCATTCTGAAAGTGGTGCCTGTAGATATTTTCCAATACCACTATGCTGTCGTCCACCACGCGCCCGATGGCCACCGCCAGGCCCGCCAGGCTCATAATGTTGAGCGAGACACTGAAGAGGTTGAGCATAATAAGCGCGATCAAAACCG
>JALYYZ010000003.1 GCA_030945985.1 Chloroflexota bacterium | reverse complement strand
AACGCGCCAAGGGGAACGAGGCTATCATACACCAGTGGTTCCCGTCAACATGGAGAAGTGTCCGCAACCCTATGGAGGCTACCACGCGGTCGCTCGTACATGGCAAGCAGGTCTTTACAACCAACTGTATAGGTTGCCACGGCCTGCTGGGCAACGGCAAAGGTCCCTCTGCCGTCTTTATCAACAATCCCGCTCCTCGCAATCTCACAGACGCGAGCCAGCAGCTATACTTTAGCGATGGCGAGCTCTACGACGCTATACTCTTTGGAGTTGACGGCACTGCGATGCCCCAATTTGGCGACACTTTGACAGTCAATGACATCTGGGACGTGACCAATTTCGTCCGCACCATACCCAATGGCGGCCTCATTCAAGACACGCTTGACGCGAGTATGATGGTGAGCCCCGGAGATATAAAGCCGATCGAAGCTACTCCTCTGGCGCTGCCGGGCGACCCCAACGGGGTACCTGCTCTGGTAACTCCTCAAGGCGGGCTTGGGGCCACTGGCGGACAGATCAGCAACAGCACCCCGCAGGCACAACCAAGCGCCAAACCGGGACAGCCCAGCAGCCCAGCGGAGACCAACCCTCAGCCGACGCGAGGTGCAGCTCCACTGCCACAGCAGGCGCCAGCCCCGACAACAGGCACGAAGCCTTAGACGTAGTTGTATCGAGAAGGGTAGGAACGAATTATGCAGAGAGCAAGACTAACGGTTCTAAAACGGCTGATTGCGGTAGGAGGAATACTCCTGACGATAGCACCCACACAGGCATTTGCACATGACAACCTCGGCGGCGACGAACTTGCGGTGGCAAACTGGATGTTGGTGGGAGCAGGTATGACAGTGGTAATAGGTCTTCTCTGGGGGCTCTGGGCTTTCCAGAGCGGGCAGTTCAGCAACGTCGAAGAGTCGAAGTACAGCATGCTTGATAACTCCGAAGACTATGACGAGATAATGCTGGAGTTTGACAAGCAGGAAAAAGATGCCCTGGCCGCCGAGCAGCGAAAGGCGCCCGTGCGCAGGCCGGTCGAGGCAGGTCTCCCGGCCGCTAATCCTTCAAGCGTCACCGGCGTGGCGAGCGTCGCCGACCGGACAGCAAAGATCTAGGAGGTAGCGATGTCATTCCCTAACGTAAATGATCTGATTAAGCCCTGGTCATGGAACTTCCTCCTCGATGCAACCTGGATATTCATAGTCGTACTGCTGATAGCAGGTATCTGGATATGGACTCGCGCCGGCAAGGACCGCAAGAACTTGCCCGATATACTCGGGCGCAACGTAGAGGATTTCGCGGGAATAACGCAGGAGGGTAACGGACCTATACCCCTTTTCCTGCTCCTGTTCTATGCAGTGGTAGCAACCGCCATGGTAGCCTACCCACTGATAACGCTTATTTTCAACTACAAGTATTAACCGGGAGATAGACATGGAGCACGAAGCCAGGCTCACACAGGACAGTATCCAGGTTGCGCACGAGCAGCGCGAAGGCGACGTACATGAGCCTCTGTACGGATTGGCTCCCGAGCCGGGAGGAGGAGGGCCAGGCAGCACAGGCGATCCCTCGCAGCCAACCCTGGAGACGCCTGTGGAGGAGCCCGCTGAGCCCGGCGACGACCGCATCAATCTCACATGGGGCATCATATTAGGTGGCGTCTTGCTCTTGTTCCTGATCGCCACAACGCTGTATCTTGGCATCGGTCCTACCTATTCAAGCTCGCCTTTCACCAATTACCCCCTGAAGTAATCGAAGTAACTGAAGTAGAGGAGCACCTAGAAGCATGGCATTTGTAAGAACGATATCTTTCCGAGTGCCCCCCGAGAGGACCAAAGAGCTTGAGCCGGGCCATAACCTCTACCTAGCATCTGTTCATGGCATCAAAATAGCTGCCCAGAACACGCCCGGTTGCCACCGAGTTGGCGTCTGGATGCAGCGGCTACCAGACGGCGGAGTAAACGTGGTAATGTACTCTCAATGGTATGAGCTAAACAATATCGCGGAGTACTCCAGCATACCAATGGTGCGAGACTTTGAGAAGGACGTAAGCACCTATCTCAGCACGCCTGTGATCAACATTTACGAAGTAATGGGCTGAGCAAACAACAAGCGTAGCCCATCGCACAACTCTAACAGATTGCGAATCCCCTTGCTAAAAACTCAAACAGAACGTCTGCGCCTTAGAAAGGCAGGCTATATATTCATAGCGATGCTGATCCTGGTGGTGTTTATATTGACACTCGTCCAGTTGTGGGTCCTATATAGCACCAATAGTTTCCCTGGCTATGGGGAGATACTGGCCAATGATCAGGGCCTACCTGCTCCGGATCAACGGGGCGCTTTCCTGGTCCTCAAAGAGGGACACGGAGGTGGCTTCCAGGGCAACCTGATAGCGCTCCTGGCTACTACGGACGCCGGCGTAATAGATGCCGATTCGGGAGCACACCTTCACTCGAACGATCTCAGCCATATACTTGTGCAATCCGCAGCCTTCGGCGACGGTAGCGAATACCGCGTTTACCGACTGGGCGAGCAAGAAAATCAGTCGATGGATAACCTGATCCAACCTGGTGGCAAGACGATGTATATACAGCCGAAAAATGGTGTTTGGTTGCCCGGCAACTACGTTGTCGACACGCCATCCGAGGGCATGTTCGGAGGACGTACGTACTTCGAGTTCTATATAGACCCTCCGACCAGGTAGAAAGCCGACCAGGTAGAAAGATAGAGGCAATATGGCTACAGTAACAGCACGCCGGCGGTTCGCCGGGGCGGTTGTCCCACCCGATACAACAGAACAACCGGCACAAACAGAAGCCGACCACGAGCACGGGCTGGCGCGTTTCTTCTATGCCGCCACGGTAGCGCTTCTCTTTAGCGCGGCCCAGGGTGTGATACAACGCCTCCCAGGCATATCGGATTGGCTGCGCGATGCCGACTACGGCGGTCACATGGTCACCGACCTGGCACATACGCACATCACCGTCGTTGGCGCGGGCACGATCAGCCTTACAGGGCTCATATATTATGTGCTGCCCCGTGTGACCAAGCGGCCGCTATTCAGCCATGCGCTAACGAACCTCTCGTTCTGGGCTACCCTGATAGGGGTCTTCGGCTTCTATTTCGCTATGATCGGCGTAGGGCTCTACGAAGGTGCGATGGTACACGCCGGCTGGGCGTACGAAGCGGCACGCGACTGGATGGGAGCATGGCATAAGGCTCCCATGGCTATAACGGCAGCGGTTATGGGCGTTGGCTACTGGACCTTTGTCACTAACGTCTATGTGACAGTAGGCCGTGGGGCGGGCTATCGTAAGGTGGATCCCGCGAATGCCGCTACGGACAACGAGTTCCTACTCGCCAAGTTCTTTGCCGTCAGTGCGACGGGCCTGCTCTTCGGAACGGTGCAGGGCGTCTACCAGGTACTCCCGTGGTCGCTCGACTGGCTGCACAAGACAGGAGAGGCCGGCCACCTGATCGACCCGATGGCCCATGCCCATATGAACCTGGTGGGTGGCGTAAGCGTGGCCATCATGGGTCTGCTCTACTACTTCCTACCGAAAATGCTGGGCAGGCCGATATTCAGCCTCAAGCTTGGCACTTTCAGTTTCTGGTGTATCCTGGTGGGCGTTTTCGGCTTCTACGTGACGGCTGTTGCCCTGGGCGACATAGAAGGCACCATGATGCTGGCCGGCAAGACCTTTGATGAAGCCAAAGCTACTGTCGGCTTCTGGCACCCCATGCTCCTTGCGGTGTCCGCCAGTATTATGGGCGTAGGTTTCTGGTCTTTCATAACGAATATCTTCTTGACCTTGCGCGGCAAGTTCGGTGAGACCGCGCCGGCGGATCGCAAGCTCGTTTATTTTGTAGGCTTTGCAGTCACTGCTATTCTGCTAGGCACAATACAGGGCGTGCTCCAGATCCTTGACCCTGTAGAGAACTGGCTTGAGCAGGCTCTACCCTCCAGTTATTTCGTAACTCCACTGGCCCACGCGCAGCTCAACATGACCGGCTTTGCTATAATGAGCCTGGCCGCCATGAGCCTCTTTTTGCTACCACGCATCCTGGGCAAAGAGGTGAAAGACCCTGCGCAAGGCCGGAGAGCGCTCACTGTGCTCGCTATAGGTGTAACCTGCACCTACATAGCCTACTTCGGCCTGGGGCTGCTGGAAAGCATCGCCATTCATAACGGCGCAACGCCCAGCGGCGCGCGACAGCAGGTGGCGGGCGAATTGGGTAGGTACGCCATTCTGGTGGGTGTGCAATCAATAGTAGCCATCGGCTATATAATGCTCTTCCGCCATGTGACCAACGTTATCGGGCGAGAAGAGATCCGCGCCTACTTCCGTAGATTCCGAGGGCGCATGCACACAGCCGGGCAGACTTATATTCGCGTCCACCCGCGTGCCCTGCCCCTGACGCCTGCCGACGCTCAACGTAAAGCGATAGCGATATTCGCTATGGAGGCCATCGGGGGCGCATTGGGGTTTATGGGTATAGGCTGGATATATAGTGGTCGCCCGTTCATAGGCACAATGCTGCTAGGCGGCTGGGCCGGCGGGTTCTGGACCTTCACCTACGTGGTGCTGGCCGTTTCGGGTGGTATAGGCTTGCTGCCGGTGCTGCTTATACCCTACTTCACCATGCCTGTCTTAAGTGCCATAGGGTGCTATCGCAGCTTTATGAGAGATGTAAGGGGGCACGCACAGAGTGTCGCCTGATCCGGCTCAAGCGGAAGACTGAAGACAAATCAGCACACCTAGCAATGACGACAAGCGCTCTGGAGGCCATATTACACGCCTGGGTAGCTTCGATCTGAGATTCAGTAATGGTCCATTCGATGTAATCGGGGACGTACATGGCTGCCTTGCAGAGCTGCAAGAATTATTTCAAGAGCTGGGCTATACACAAGACGCCAGCGGCAGCTATAACCATGCTGAGCGGCGCATAGTTGTTTTCTTAGGTGACCTGGGTGACAGAGGCCCATACAGCGGGCAGATCTTCCGCATGGCTATGCAGATGGTCTCACGAGGCCAGGCGCTGTATACCCCAGGAAACCACTGCAACAAGCTGCTCCGCTATCTCGAGGGTAGAAGTGTCCGGCAGAGTCAGGGCCTGGCAGGAACTATCAGGCAGGTGGAAGAGTTGGAGATGGTCGAGCCTGGTTTTAGATCGAGGCTACGCCTTTTCATTGAATCTGCACCCACCTACCTATGGCTTGACGAGGGTAACCTGGTGGTGGCACATGCAGGTATCAAGGAGCAAATGATCGGGCGAGACAGCGAGTCTGTAAAGCGTATGTGCCTCTACGGTGACATAACAGGCGAACGCAACGCGGACGGCACACCGGTACGGCTTGATTGGGCGCAACACTATCGCGGCGAAGCGGCTATTATCTATGGGCACACTCCAACGCCCGGACCGGTATGGACAAACAATACGACAAACATCGATCAGGGAGCTGCTTTCGGTGGCTGGCTAACAGCAATGCGATGGCCGGATCGCGAAGCGGTGCAGGTGCGAGCTCACATGGCCTACTACAAGGAGAGAACCCCTCTGTTCATTCAGGAGGCTGGTCTCGAAGCGGACCATTAGACAGCGTAAGTATCTGCCGCACATTCCTACCACAGTGAGTTGCGACCAAAGCTATATACCGGAGGCAAATGCAAAGATGAGGCAGTAGAGATTATGGACCTCTCTCCGCTATGTTCCAGCCACTCGTATGCCATACAATGTCGCTCAGATGTAAAACATAGCGCGTTCAGACCGCATCCAGGTCCGAAAAAGAGGGTTGCGCCCCAAATGCTCGATTCTGCTTGCGAATAATCATTGACTCCGTGCGTACGCCAGTGTATAATCACGCCAACCCGCAGACGTGGAAAACTTGGGTGCAGGTGCGGGGAAATTCTCTAATTTAGTCGGAGGTGCGTAAATGATTCAGGCATATTGCGTGAAAGACCGGAAGATGGTTGAGATGAAGGATCCTAAAGAGATCACCATGAAGAATGGCCGTACCGCCATGCAGGGAACATGCCCTGAGTGCGGCACAAAGGTCACACGCATCCAGGGTGGAGGCGGAAGCGCAGCAAGCGCAGGCGGCACGAGCAAAGCTGAGGGCGCAAGCGAGGCAAAGGCCGGTGGAGCAGGCGCTGCTAAAGCCGCCGGTGCAACCTCGAGCAGCAAAGCAGCGGCTGCGAAGAAAAAATAGCAGCATACTGCCGAGGTGTGCCGGGTAGAGCCCCCAGCTTCCTGCCATGTCATACCATAATCATGATAACTACTGACGGCAATAATGCCTGAGAAACCTTCAGGCGTGTGAGTGCTGCTACGGAGGAAACCAAATGAACGAAGAGGATAACATCCTCAGAGAGACCTTGTCAGACATAGCAGAGGCCGAGACTATTACGGTATTCTTCCCTCTCCTCCGCAGGGCCATCGTTATAGACACACGACACAACGAAGCGAACGCCCAGATGGTGAAGGTGATGCCACAAGCAAACTCCATGGATCAACGCATCAGGGCGATCGAGCAAGTTCGCCCGGAACTCGGCAAGGTGCGTAGCATCGTCGGGATACCCTGGATGAAGAGTGTACGACAGTTGGACGAGCAAGGTATTACTCCGCAGTTGGTTCGCAGGTTAGTCGTAACAGGCATGGATGAGCGCCTTGCTCGAAAAAGCGTTGGCGCCGCCCTGCGAGAACTCTGGCAGTTGGAGAATCTAGCCTTCGCCCGAATGATACGCGGACACGGCTTCAAGACGCTTTGGAGCACCAGGAGATGAGCTTGAGACCTGCTCTGGTAAAGTAGACACAGATGGGAACCCAGAGGGTTCCCATTTCTTTCTATTTATCTCTAAATATCGGGCCTAAGTACCCTACTGGGTAAAGGTGTCGTCGTATACCTCATAC
>JALYYZ010000442.1 GCA_030945985.1 Chloroflexota bacterium | reverse complement strand
ATAGAGAAGGGGATCGCCTCGTGTGCGATCCACTCATCGAGCGTTGCGTACGTGGGAACGAAACCGGACATCTAATCTTCCCTCCCCCTGCTTCCATGTGTAGAAATCATCTGCATAGCCGCTCTTGCGTATTTCTACTCTATATTACTATTGGGGCTGCGTTGCGACAACTTGGGCGGAAGTGTCAGAACTCAGCGTGCGCTTGTTATTGAGGGCTTCCATGCCGTATGCTTGGCAAGATCTTATAACCTCGCCAAGGAAGATCACGGAAGCTTTATGCGGTCTAGTGTCCATATTGTGGCACTACAGAAACCACTCAACAGTTAGGCAAAACCTCTCTGGGATAATTCACTTTCCGATGCAGGGACTGCTCGCGGAGGTTCAACGGGCGCACAGGCACTCCCTCCAATAATCTTCAGTTCCCCACAGACATAGTGATGCTCCTAGTCCTGTGGCGTCTAAGATACAAGCTCAGCCTTCCAGACCTATCCGAGATGTTCCTGGTGCCATGTTCGATTTTACGCATGAAGCAGCTGGATACCGGGAAGCTCGCTTTGCTCCTCTGATCACGGAACAATTACGCTCCAGGCGCCGGAGTAAGGCTGGCCGCTCGTGGGATACCGGTGAGACGTATGTGCGTGTGGGTGGCAAATGCTGCTACCTATACCGAGCCGTTGAGCGAGACGGCAACCTGGTCGACTCGATGCTTTCGGAGCACCGAGACACGTACTCTACTAAGAAGTTCTTCTTTCAGGCCGATTCCGTCTATCTGGGCGGCAAGCTAAAGTAAAAAGTGCTGCCCACACCTTCCTCAGACTCTAACCACATACGACCTTTATGCTGGCTGATGATGTTATGCGAGATATAGAGGCCGAGGCCGATCCCCGGATACGGGTAGCGGGCTGATGTGACGTTCGCAGCCCTGAAAAAGCGATCAAACACCCGTGATTGCTGTTCGGATGGGATGCCTACTCCATGATCGCGAACGGCGGTGATCACCTCATCATTGCCCAGCGCCACACTGATCTCAACACTCCTGCGGTCGCTGCCGATTGCGTGAGGACCACCATCGCCAACATCGCTACTATGACTCTCGGCCTTGACAGCGTTGTCGTGAGTGGCATAGCGTGCATCTTTGCCTATATATTTGACCGCATTGTCTATCAGGTTCGTCAGCACCTGCTCAGTGCGGCCTCGATCAGCGTAAACCACGGCGGGTATGGGTGGAAGATCCAGTGAAAACGCGAAGGCAGACGCAATCAAGGCTGCACTGTGGACGACTTCTTTGACCAGTTCTCTCAGGTCGAACTCCTCCCTCGCAAGTGGGATTGCATCGTTCTGGATCCTCGACACGTCAAGCATATCATTGATCAGGCGTGTTATCTGGTCGGTTTTCTCGTTTATCACGCGCAAAGCACCAATCATATGCTTATCTTCAGATTGAGCAACCCGGCGACCAGCCAACTGTGCATAGCCTTTGATAGCGGTTACAGGGGTTCTCAACTCATGCGAGGCCACGGCGATGAATTCGTCCTTTTGCTTCTCCAGTCGCTCCCGTTCCCTGATCTCCCTTTTCAGTTCTCGGTTGGCGGCTTCAAGCTGAGCGGTGCGTGCCTCCACGCGCCGTTCCAGTTCCTCGTTTAGTTTCCTGATCTGCTCTTCTGCCCGTTTGCGCTCCGTGATGTCCCTGGTAATGGTCTGTATCAGCCCATTCTCCAATTTCCTCACGCTTAGCTCTACAGGTAAAGATGTGCCATCTTTGCGCACCAGCACCCGCTCGCCAATGGCAGTTAGTCCAGGTGGAAGTTGCTCGGTACGTAGAGGGTTCGCTACAAGGTCCTCGGGATGAATAAGGTCGATGACATTTAGATTGAGTAGCTCTTGACGAGTATACCCAAGCGTCTCACATGCATAAGCGTTCACATCAAGAATTCTGCCCTCTTGATCATATAAGGCTATGCCGTCCGAGGCTTGCTCAAAGAGGGAGTAATACTTGTTTTGGCTCTCACTTAATGCCTCCTCTACCCTCTTTCTGGTGGTTGTATCTCGAATAATACCTGTGTAGAACGCACCTGATGCCGTGTCCCATGTACCAGTAGAAAGTTCCAGTGGAAATTCGCTACCGTCCTTTCGTAGTCCATGCAGCTCTACTATCTGACCGATAATGTGCGTCTCACCCGTCGTGCTCACCCGCTCCATCCCTATTTGGTGGGCTTCCCTGTACCGCTCGGGCATCAATATTGTGAGAGGCTTGCCAAGCACTTCCTCTTCGCTATAGCCAAAGATGAGCTGTGCTCCCCGGTTCCAGGAGCAAATGTCCCCCTTGCTATCTGCTACGATAATAGCATCAATAGCCGACTGCGCTACAGAGCGGAGTTTCAACTCCGATTCGCGCAGCATCTCCATTGCATGCTCACGCTCTATCACCCGCCCGAGTATGGTTCCTATGTCTGCCATCACCTCCAATAGACGCTCATCGGGCTGCGTGATCTCGGTCGAGAAGAACTCCAACACGGCAGCAACCTCGGTGCCCACCAGTACAGGGAAGGCAAGACCAGACTTAACGCCTGTCTCCTCCGCCCATTGTGCCCTCGGAAAGCTCGGGTCGCGGGCAATCTCCGTTATCCAGGCGGGCTTGCCACTAGCCAGCACGCGACCAGGCAAACCCACTCCTGGCCCAAAGCTAGTTCCTTCTTCTGTTGCCTTGCGGAAGCTACTAAACCGTTGGGGATCCAGGGCATCATTGAGGTACCACACATCTGTGGGAATGAGCTCGTCAGAGTACCCCTCTGCACCTTGGTGGGCGTCACGATAGGGACGAAGGTACAGGTGACCAACGGGCCAGTTAGTGAACGCGCACACTTTATCAAGGCAGGTTTGCGCTGCCTGCCGGATGGTCGGAGCCTCGTTTGATGCAACAGCAGTAGCTCTCAGCAACTCTAAAACCGATGCAGGTTCCATTATCGGTTCCATAGTTAGTGGGTCCCCAGATAATATATGAACAGCAGGCATATCAGCACTACGGCCCGTGAAGCTAATATTGGGGATACAGGTGCTATCCGGGTTATCCGTGGTGTCCCGGGCATCCATGGCCGCAGTGATATCGACATCAGCAACTCTTGCAATAGCAATTCAGCCAGCCCTTCATCCCTACATCAATGGTCCAGCGCTGGATTTGAACCAGTGCCCGCTCGGTCCGAAGCCGAGTGCTCTCTACTCCGGAATGTCTTTCTGTACCCTTGTTAGCCTTTGCAGTTCTGGACCCGATGCGCGGTCGTGGCTGCTGCCTCAACACGCTTCGGCTCTCAATGATTTGTCTGGAAACCATATCACGCCTTTTGTAGTGTGTCAACCGCAATCCCAATAAATTCCCTTTGGGGAATGCTGATGAGCAGGTACGCAACTCAATGTAGCCAGGAGCAAGAAGCAGTATCAATGGAAGTGTCAGGACTTGGGGCAGGCAATCTCTCTTGCAATGTTCGATACGTCTCATCTCGTCTTAGCTAAGCCTTAACTCAGGCTTTTGCATACGTTGGGCTCCCATCAGCCATATTGTAGGGCACCAAATCTCCGCCGGAATATATGGCTCTGTTGCGGCAAGGCCACCTTCTCTTTCGGCTTGAGGCGGCATCGAAAGTAGTCTCTCTGTTCGTCAAGTGCCGAGCAAAAGCGAGAAGCCGAAGCGAAGGAACCGAACCTCCGCATAGGATAATACCGTTGTTTGATGCCTCTATGGTCTTGCTCCAGCCGATTATTCAAGTAGCGGTTGGTCCGATTCAGTACCTTTCGGCCAAGCACGCGCCGTATGGCACGAGGGTAGGAGTGGGAACAGTAGCGATGTAGTCTCGCATGGTAAGGAGGAGACGTACACGATTGAGGGAGTGAATGCCGACTTGCGCACCTACCTGGGGAGGCTAAAGAGGCGAAGCCGCTGCTTCTCAAGATGCATAGAAGCTTTGAGGAGAGCCATACGCATCTTCGTGTGGCACTACAACAAGCGCCAATGTGCTTACATTGCTAACCCCAAGCTCAAAGGTAATCTCTCTCTGCTGTTTTAACCACTCCCGCCTAACTATATACTCTTTTGTTCAGCCACAAGTTCGGATATAATATCACGATGTCATTACCAGCGCGAAATAACCGGACAAAGCGCGTGGCGGCTCTCGTTCTCTTGATCGTCGCTCTTATGGCGTTTGCTCCTGATGCCCATCACCTCTCAATGGCGGCTGCACAAATACAGACGCAGAATGTCAGCATTCCAGAATACGATGATCTTCCTACGACAGGTGAAACGTATCCGGGTAGCGGCGTTTACCTCGTGGATGGCGCGGACAGCATGAATGGTACGGTGCGGGCCGACCAGAAGGCTATGGCCGACATGAAGATTGACGTGGGCAGGCTCATAGGCTTGCGGTTGGGTGACGTGATCTTCACCCTTAAGAGCGGCAAAGGCAAACGATTGGCGTTCTATGAGCGAGGGGCCTACCACGAGCTTAATGGGCAGGTGGCCCTCGGCTCGCTGGTGTTGACCTCCATCAAAGACGGCAAGATCGTGTTGGGCACAGACCCCGATGACTACTACGACCTCACCACTAGCCAGCGTGATTACCTGCTCAACCAGCCTGTAGCGGGCGAGGGAGGTCTCACCGCTCTCACCTTCGAGGGCCTGCTGGACGCGCGCGCTTTCGGTGGCACGAGCATCCTGAACACTGACCCCAACAAAGCCGCCGACGTATTGAGCAAGTACGGGGGTAAGCTGATTACCGAGGGTGCTGGCCACAGCATTGAAGTGAAAGAGCTGGACGACCCCAACTTCAAGCAGGAAATGATGCTGCCAAGCCCCGTTACCAACATGAAGATCCCAAGAGGCGCGCACGACGCCCTGCTGCGACTGTTCAACGGGGATGAGGTTGCCATCTTGAAACTGGTGGGCTACCCGGTCAGCCCGTACTTTGTGATGGAGACGCAGATAAACGGCGTGCTGCGGAAGGTGGGAGTGCTTTTCACCGAGCGGCAGGTGCTGACTTACAACCCCGACAACGATGCGGCGAACAGGTGGGAGATCGGGCTGTTTGGGGCGCGGGTGTTCGGGGCGGTGAAGAATGGGCGCCCGACAGCCACGCAGACACCTGTTGCATCCACGAAGGTCCCCCGACCGACAGATACTCCAATTGCTGAACCGCCGGCAACACCAATCCTTGGGGATGAATATCCGAATCCTGTGCCTGACTATCCATGGTTTGGGGGATTAAAGATTGATATTAAATACCCAAATACGGGTGAGAAGATGATTTTGGCTGACCCATTGAAGTTTTTCAGTGCATTTATGAAAGCAGTCGCACATCAGGGTTGAACCCTGCCTTCACAACTGAGGCACTTGCTTGGCATGTTGGGCACTTTGGGCATTCTCGCTTTTCCATCTATCTGCTTTACCCTTTATCTGCATTCTTCACCACTCCCGCGCTTGGCCGAGGCTAGATCTCTCTTCTGTGTATAGTTCATCGATATTCCTTACTGAGCTACTTCAATCTCAGCAAGCATAAGCAAGGAAGTCTTGCACGATCTCTTGCTTCCATTCCAATCCCATTCGTGTACTGAGTTCTGCCACTTCCAGTTCAGGGAACAAGTGCGTGTGGCACTGAAACAACTGTAGAGGCCCTTACAGGAAGATTAGCACTTGACACATGCCGCGCATCGTGATATTATAATACCAAACGTTTGGTAGGTGGGGCTTAGTCGTGGAGCAGGAAGCAAATTCAGAGGCGCGCGAACGCGTATTAGAAGCGGCGGCACGGCTCTTCGGGCAGAGGGGCTATACCGTGGTGACCTTGCGCGACATTGCGGCTGAGGTGGGCATCCGGCACACTTCGCTCTACCACCACGCGCCCGGTGGCAAAGAAGATCTCTTTGTGGAGGTGACCGAGCGCTCGCTAAAAAGGCACCGCGACGGTCTGAACCAGGCAATGAACTCCGCCGGACCGCATATTCGCGCCCAACTGTGCGCGGCGGCCGGTTGGCTCCTCTCGCAGCCACCCATGGACCTGATCAGGATGGTCTACACCGATATGCCCGCCATCAACCCGGCGCAGGCAGGGAGGCTATCACTTATGGCCTACGAGTCGATGTTGCTGCCGATCCAGAACGCCCTGGACGGGGCGAGGGCCCGGGGAGAGATCGGCCACAACAACCTCGGCTTGGTCGCGGGAGGCCTGATGGGTATGGTGGAGAGTATCCACTCTGTGCCGTCCTACGCGGTGACTACAACCCGAGCAGAAATGGCGTGCGACCTGATCGATGTCATGCTCGACGGGCTCAGGGTGCGCGCCTAAGATCAGGCTCCTTTTTTTGGCGGCTTTATCTACCAAACGTTTGGTTCAATTGCGGGAGCACGAGAGTTCCGACTTAGAAAGGGTCTATAAGCAATGCAAGGCTGTCCATGCTGGCCTGCGAGAGAAAGTTATATAAAAGGAGAAGATATAAATGGGAGATAGAACAATCGTCGCGGACGACCTCGTCAAGAGGTTCGGAAACTTTACAGCCGTGGATGGCGTGTCGTTTAACATAGCCTCGGGTGAGGTCTACGGCTTTCTAGGACCAAACGGCGCGGGCAAAAGCACCATTATCTCGATGCTCACCACACTGAGCCTGCCGACCAGTGGGCGGGCAACCGTCGGCGGCTACGATGTCGCGACCCAGGCGAACGCGGTGCGCAGAGTCGCTGGCGTAGCCCTGCAGGAGATCGGGCTCGATCCGCTGATGAAGTCGCTTGAGCTGTTAACCCTCCAGTGCCGTACCTTCGGGCAAACGTCCGCCGCCGCGCGCAAGCGCGCTCACGACCTGCTCGACCTAGTTAAGCTGTCCGAGTTCACAGATAGGAGAGTGGGCAAGTACAGCGGCGGCATGCGCCGGCGTCTCGACCTTGCGATGGCACTCGCCCACGAGCCGGAGGTGCTTTTTCTCGATGAGCCCACCACGGGCCTAGACCCCGCGAGTCGGCGCGACATCTGGGGGGAGGTCAGACGGCTCAACAGCGGGCTCGGCATAACCATTTTCCTCACGACGCAGTACCTGGAGGAGGCAGATCTGCTTGCCAACCGGGTAGCTATTATCAATGAAGGCAAGATAGCGGTTGAAGGCAGGCCCTCTGACCTCAAGGCCAAAATCGGCACGGACGCTATCAACCTCACCTTTGCAGACGGTCCCACCGCCCTTCGAGCCAAAAACCTGGTGGACGATGTTGTTGTGCGCTCACAGATCGACGGCGAGGTGTTGAGGCTCTACCTGCCCAACGCCGCTGAGGCGGTGCTCGCGATCGTCAACCGCCTGCAATCAGCAGGCATAACCCCTCTGTCGCTCACCCTGGCCCAGCCC
>JALYYZ010000441.1 GCA_030945985.1 Chloroflexota bacterium | reverse complement strand
AGAAATCAGCCCGAAGAGCCCGCACAGCAGTAGAAAGACCATCACAACCTGCTGCTGGCTCAGCCCAATGTCGAGCAATCTGTGATGGAGGTGCCCCCGGTCCGCTGACAACGGCGACTTACCCCGGTACAGCCGGTAGATAATCATGTAGACACCGTCGAGCATCGGTATGCCGATGACGAGAAGGGCAACAGCTAACTTGGCACCACCGATAATAGATATTACCGCGAGAGTGAAGCCGATGAACATAGCCCCCGAGTCGCCCATGAAGATACGAGCGGGATGCACGTTGTACGGCAGGAACCCGAGCGTAGATGCGCCCAATAGCAGAGGCAAGTATGCAAGCGTCCACTGCCCGAGCACAGGACCTGTGATCACAAAGAGCACCAGACATGCGACCACAGTTACGCCACCGGCAAGGCCATCCAGGCCGTCGATCCAGTTTATTGTGTTAGTGCTGCCAACTATCCAGAACAGGGTAAAAGCGATAGCCATGAGCAGAGGCAACTGTATTGTCCCGCCGAAAGGGCTCTGCACGGCGATAGCCAGCACACCGGCGCCCTGGTCGAAATGGACCGTTCCAGCGACTTCCCGGTCGTTGGAACCTCCAGGCCAGATAAGGCTAGGTACCACCACCAGCAGGGCCACCCCCACCTGCCACAATAGTCTGGGCAGAGGCCGCAGCCCGCGTATATCATCGACCGCCATTACCAGGGCGATTATACCCGCGCCCGCAAGGAGAAGCAGCACCCTGGTCGATTCGTAGCGCCCGTTGCCTTCGCTAACCCTATTGATGTTCACGACAAAGGTAAGCAGCACGCCCACCGCGAAGGCCGCGTACATTGCCAGTCCGCCGAGGCGTGGCACGGGGCTCGCATGAACCCGCCTCGCGTCGCCCGGCATATCGACCAGCCCGCGCTTGAGGGCCAGCAGGCGCGCTAGCGGCGTCAGCCCAAGCGATAAGGCAAGAGTGACGGCAAAAAGCAATGCCATAGTGGGCAAATGCGTTTGGAACTGGTTCAACGCTTCTCCTTACTCTGTTGCTTTGAGGGGACCGCACGCCTCTCTAAACAAAGCGAGCGGTTGCCAAAACAAGAGCAATCAGGACGTGCCAAATTGCCTGTCGCCCGCGTCACCCAAGCCTGGCACTATGTAGCCTTGACTATTCAGGTGGCTATCGACAGAGGCGACATAGATCGGCACGTCGGGGTGCTCGGCGTGGAACCTGGTCACCCCTTCAGGCGCTGCTATCAGGCCGACATACTTTATCTTTCTGGCACCCCAATCCTTCAACACCTTCACCGTGGCGGTCGCCGATCCCGCCGTCGCGAGCATCGGATCGAGCACATAACAAATATCGACGGTAGGCTGAACCGGCAATTTATTGTAATACTCAACAGGAAGCAATGTTCGATGATCTCGATATAAGCCAATATGCCAAACTTGCGCGGTAGGAATCATGTCAAGTGCCGAGTCTACCATACCAACTCCGGCACGGAGAATAGGCACAAAGCCTATTCTGTCGGTGAGCACCTTACACATAGTGACGCCCAGAGGCGTTTCCACCTCGATCTCACGCGTTTCAAGATCCAGCGTCGCCTCATACATCAGTAAACTGGTGATCTCGCGCACCACCTCACGAAACTTCTTCGGTTCTGTAGACACAGCGCGCATCAGGGCAAGTTTATGTTGCACCAGTGGGTGCTTCGAGACAAATAGCTCACCGGCAGTAGTCATGACGCTGAACCTTAACCGATGCCCGGCACGGGGAAGCGTCCGCACAGATCGAGCACTTCGGCTTTCACGCGCGTCATCATCGCTTCGTCTTCGGGCGAGCGGAGCACCTCACCCATAAGGCGCGCCACAACGTCCATTTCAGGCTCCTTGAAGCCGCGAGTGGTCACAGCGGGTGTGCCCACCCTTATTCCACTCGCTTTAGCAGGAGGCTGTGGATCGTAGGGAATTGCGTTCTTGTTGACAGTTATGCCCACTTCATCGAGGGAGTGCTCGGCAGCTTTACCGGTTACGCCTAGAGGGCTCACATCGACAAGTATGAGGTGATTGTCCGTCCCGCCCGATACCAGGCGCAGTCCCTGGCCTTCGAGTCCATCGGCCAGACGCTTCGCGTTTGCGATAATTTGCGCCTGATACACCTTGAACTGAGGTTGAAGCGCCTCCTTAAAGGCAACAGCTTTGGCAGCAATCACATGCATCAAGGGTCCACCCTGCACGCCTGGAAAAACGCTTTTGTCTACCTCTTTGGCATATTGGGCCTTGCACAGGATCATGCCGCCCCTGGGGCCTCTGAGCGTCTTGTGGGTAGTAGTCGTCACAAAATCGGCAAAAGGGATCGGAGAGGGATGGAGCCCGGCAGCCACCAGGCCCGCGATATGCGCCATGTCGACCATGAGCATCGCGCCGGCGCTATCCGCAATCCGGCGGCACCTTTCGAAGTCGAAGATCCGAGAGTAGGCGCTTGCACCGACTACCAGCATCTTTGGGCGCTCTTCGTTAGCCTGGCGCTCCAGCTCATCGTAATTGAGACGCTCGGTCTCTCTGTCCACCGCATAGGACGTTGCTGTGTAGAGCTTACCGGAGAAGTTGATCGGGTAGCCGTGAGTTAGGTGCCCGCCAAAGGCAAGGCCCATGCCGAGTATTTTGTCACCAGGCTGGAGGGCAGCCATATAGACCGCCATGTTGGCCTGTGCGCCTGAGTGCGGCTGCACATTAGCGTGCTCGGCCCCGAATATCTCTTTCGCGCGCTCGATAGCCAGGCTCTCAGCGACATCCACGTACTCACACCCGCCATAGTACCTTTTCCCTGGGTACCCCTCGGCATATTTGTTCGTGAGAACGGAGCCTTGAGCTTCCAGCACCGCAGGGCTAACGTAGTTCTCGGACGCAATAAGCTCTATCTTCTCTCTCTGACGGCGCTTCTCGTCCTCTATAGCTGCGAAGATCTCCGGATCGGTCTCCTGAAGAGATAGCCAGTGCTCTTCTTGTGCTTGCCGCCCGCGTGAAACCGTGGTATACATTCTGGTCGCTCCTCTCCTTGATAGTGACACAGGTCTCAAGAACATTGTTGTGACGTAAGATCCGAGACCACTAATCAGAAACCTGAGGTACAAAATTCATCAGGTTTCTCGTGCTTTAGCGGCATTATACACACAATCAGAGGGCTCTGCTACTCTTATGAACTGCCCCCCACTGGGTAGTAGCCCAAAAATACACCTATATAATAATACCTGTTCTAGCCCTTTTGGGTGCATCAAAACATAGAGGAGGTCTGCTATAATGAGCCAAATGAATGCCCATACAAGCGCACATGAACAACAAAATAAGGGGCTGCCCAGCGTCCTGGTAACAGGTGGAGCCGGCTACATAGGTAGTGTCGCCGTTGAGATGCTCGCTGATGCCGGACATAAGGTGATCGTACTTGACAACATGGTCAAAGGTCATCACGGCGCGGTAGATCCACGAGCTATATTCGTTGACGGCGATGTAGCCGATATGCCTCTGGTAGAGCAAACGCTACGTGAGCACCAGGTGGGCGCGGTCATGCACTTCGCAGCCCATTCGCTGGTCGGTGAGTCGATGGAGAACGCTACCAAATATTTCAGCAACAACGTGGCAGCGAGTATCAACCTTGTAGAGGCAATGCTCACATCAGGCGTGAAGATGATGGTTTTCTCGTCAAGCGCTGCTACATTCGGGATGACGGAGGTAAGTCCTATTACTGAAGAAACACCTACGCTACCGATCAACCCATATGGGGAGTCCAAACTGGCGTTTGAAAGGATGCTGCACTGGTGTGACGTAACGCAGGGGCTGCGGTTCGTGTCGCTCCGCTACTTCAACGCCGCAGGCGCATCCAAAAAGTATGGAGAAGAGCATGACCCGGAGAGCCACATTATCCCATTGGTGCTGCAGGTGGCACTGGGGCAACGTTCGCACGTTCAGATTTATGGGGACGACTACCCCACATCCGACGGCACGGCAGTCCGAGACTACATACATGTCGTAGACCTCGCGCAGGCCCACTTACTGGCTCTTGGCTGGCTGGCAAAGGGCGGCGAGAGCCAGATATTCAATCTGGGAAATGGGGCAGGTTTCTCGGTCAAAGAGGTCGTAGAGGTTGCACGCAAAGTAACAGGCCATGATATACCTGCGCAGATTGGTCCACGGCGGGCGGGAGATCCGCCTGTATTGGTGGCATCATCGAAACAGATAAGTGAGAAGTTGGGCTGGAAACCGCGTTATACCTCGCTTGAAGATATCGTCGGCACCGCCTGGGAATGGCATAGGAGCCACCCGCTGGGCTATAGCAGAGACAAATAAGAGACGGGTTCACGGTTGAGGACCCACTAACCACACTGATGGAGCAAAGAATTGGCTAAAGAACTATCGTTCAAAGAGAGGTTTGGCAGAGAACCCAAAATCCTGGTGCGGTCTCCCGGCAGGGTAAACCTGATAGGCGAGCATACCGACTACAACCTCGGCTTCGTCCTGCCCACTGCCATAGACCGTTACACCAAGCTTGCGGCCGCCCCCCGGCCTGACAACAAGCTGGTCGTACACTCCGAGACGATAGGAGAGAGCATCGAGATTGACCTGGGAGGGCACCTTGCGCTTGTGGGCCAAAGCGCCCACTGGACAAACTATGTAAGGGGCACTGCGTGGTGGATGCGCGAACACGAATATACGCCCGTCGGCGCCGATGTGCTTATATGGGGAGACCTTCCTATTGGTGCCGGCCTCTCCTCCTCAGCCTCTGTATTGATGGGCCTTCTCTCAGCCCTTATGGGCGTGGCCGGCTGGGATATACCCAAGCAGGAAATGGCTCGCGCTACACAAAAGATCGAAAATAGCTTCATCGGCGTTCCGACAGGCATCATGGATCAAATGGCAATAGCCGTCAGCGAGGCGCGTTCGGCACTCCTGCTGGACTGCCGCTCTATGAACTGTACCAACATACCGCTCAATCTCTCCGCAGCCGGTCTCTCCCTGGTAGTTGTGAATAGCGGTATGACACGTGATCTCGCCGACTCCGCATACGCTCGCAGGCGTAAGGAATGCGAGTCAGCGGTCGGTGCCCTCAAAGTCATTACCTACAATCTGGAAATTCAGTCGTTGCGTGATGTTACCCCTGAAATGCTTGCCCAGTATGGAGGTAAACTCTATCCGACCCTCTTCAAGCGCGCGAAGCATGTAGTCACTGAAAACGCGCGAGTATTGAAAGCAGTAGTTGCTCTCTCGGTGAACGATTTCGAGAGCATGGGGCAACTGATGAACCAATCTCATGAGAGCCTGCGCAACGATTTTGAAGTAAGCAACATGTTCATGGACCGCCTTGTGGAGCTTGCGCAGGAGACGAAAGGCGTCCTCGGAGCACGCCTCACAGGCGCAGGCTTCGGAGGATGTACAGTTAACCTGGTGGAAACATCTGCGGTGCGGGCATTCGACCGCAACGTCGTGCGACGTTACGCCGAGGAGACCTCTCTGAAAGCAGAGACCTACGTGGTGCGGCCTCTTGGAGGGATCGAACAGGAGATCTTGTCCTAGTGCAGCTTCATGGACCTCTTAGCTTTTGAAGCTAAAACAAAGAAATATGACCCTGCGGGTCATATTTCTTTGTTCCTGGAAAGAAGCACTCTTTCCAAAGGATGGCTGGAAGTTGCATAGGGACCTCACCAGCAAAGTATGAGCAGTTGCATAATGCCCACCGCAGGTGGGCCTTATACAACAAGACAGTGACTATTCGGCTGATAAAGTGATAGCCGACTAATCGGCAGCTACTCCCTGGACATGACCATAATCACTCCGGTAAAGTGATGGGTAGCCTTGCCATTCCTGAGTACAAAAGCATCATAGACGCGGGCACGCGCCTCGGCAGTATCGAGTGTAGCCTCGTAGAAAATCGTGTCGCCGCTCTCAGACCACTTGTCTGTCGAGATCAACTGGAGCTTGCCCAGGCGCTGTAGATATTCCTCCATGTGTCGCCTGATTTCCTCTTTGCCCACGACCACAAAATCAAAGCCCACAAGCTGCGCATCATCAGAATACTGTTCCATAAGCGCATCAAAATTACCTGACTCAAGGGCTCTGATCTGCTTCCTGTAAAATTTCCACCCTGCCGTCTCGTCCATCTGGGTTTCTCCGCCGATATGGTTAGCTCCGAGTGCTTGAGTGAGATCGTTATTCAGTGTGCTGGCGTGTTCTAAAGATCAACTTGATCGGAGTGCCCTCGAAGCCGAAGGCTCCACGGAGCTGGTTCTCTAGGTATCTCTTATACGAAAAGTGGACCGAATCCGCGTCGTTAGTGAAAAAGACGAAAGTAGGCGGTCGCACATCGGCCTGTGTGGCATAGTAGAACTTCACCCACTTACCAGGCTTTGAGGGTGGTGGGTGCGCCTCGACTGACTCCTTTACCAGTTTGTTTAGCTGGCCTGTGCCTACCCTCTTGGTGCGCTCATTGGCAACTTTTAGTGCCATTGGCAGAACTTTGTTCACTCTCTGCCCGTACTTTGCCGAAATAAAGACGAAAGCAACATAGGGCACAAAGTTCAATTCCTGCCGCAGGTGCGCCGTATAGTCGTAGATTGTGTTAGAGTCCTTCTCCACGAGATCCCACTTGTTCACAACCAGCACGATCCCTTTAGACTCTTCCAGTACATAGCCGGCTATGTGGGTGTCTTGGGCCGTAATGCCTTCGGTGGCATCGATTACCAGCAATACTACGTCGGCCCGCTGTATTGCTCGCAAGGTGCGAATTACGGAGTAACGCTCGATTCCAGGTTCTATCCTGCCGCGCCGCCTTATGCCTGCCGTGTCGATCAGCGTCACTTCGAGGGTCTCGGCCTCTTCACCCTCACCCTCTGTATACTCGAACTTCGTATCGATAGCATCGCGTGTGGTGCCTGGTATATCGGAAACAATAACCCTCTCGTGCCCGAAAATGGCGTTTAGCAGTCGCGA
>JALYYZ010000369.1 GCA_030945985.1 Chloroflexota bacterium | reverse complement strand
CCGTGTAGGCAGGCCGCGCCTTAGCCTCATATGGCTTGTACTAGGGTTCGGCGTTGTCAGCATGATAGGCGGCACGGCCAGTAACCAGACCTTGATCTGGGCGCGTAAGTTTATCATAGATGATCTGGGCCCGGGTGCGAACGGCCTATTCAGCGTGGTGAACGCTCTTTCCTATCAGATCCTCAACCTGGTGCTAATCGCCCTCGGTTCGTACAGCTACGCGCGTATCAGCACAATGCGTGACCATGGGGAGATCGCCCGAGAGGTGAACTATACCCTGCGAGCGATGATGCTGCCAGGAGTGGCGCTTCTCTTTGTTGTAAGTGTGTTTCGTGGGTTGATAGTGCCTGCCCTCTTTACCCAGGCGTTCCTGGGTGGCGCGGCGCTCATCCCCATGCAGGCCGTCGGCGACTTCCTGAAGATTACGCTGTGGGTACTGCACCTGCCACAGTTGCCAATGGGTCGTAAGCGGGCGTATCTCGGCTACTTGCTACTCTGGTGCGGTTTGTTTGTGGGCATCTCTTTCATCTGCCTCAAACTGTTCGGGCTGTTCGGCGTGGTCTATGCGCATGTGAGCTCCCACCTTATAGTATCGATACTGCTCTACTTCGATCAGCGCAGGAATATCAACCTCCACTTCACTCCTGAGAACTGGAGGCTGTTAGCAAGCTCTCTTGTTCTACTTCTTTCCGTGGTCATCTTCAACTCTGAAGAGGCATATCTCTATCCACTCTTTATCGCGGAACTGATGTTGTGGGCCGCTCTCAATATCACGCCTGGCGAGCGGACACAGCTCTTGGGTATCGTGCGCACACGGCTGAGACCTGCCGGATAGCGTGCCAAAGGTCAGGTAATAGAGTTACCGGCGCTTGATAGATCCACGGGCGATACGAATCGGTGCTGCAATCGCCGTTGGTATGAGCCATGCTCCCTCAAGCGCCAACCTTACGGCGCGGCCCCACTCGCGACGCGACCATGAGGCCTCTATGCTTCGCCTGTATCCTTCGCCCAGAAAAAGGTGCTTCATCCTATAGTGATCGAACAACTTACGGTGGCGTGTATAGACGAAACGGCGTGTGGCGTACTCGGTGTACCTTTGGCGCGTCGACATTGACTCGCGGTGAATGCGGTAGCAGTAAAGCGGCTCTGGTAGGTGTGCCACGTTCAGCCCGTTCTCCGCGACGCCGATCCAGAAATCCCAGTCTTCATTGCCGCTATGCAGTTCCTTGGCCTCGCAATAGCCCCCAACCTCTTCCCAGAGCACTCTGCGCATAAGCGTGCCGGGGCCTGGTATCCACTGGCCTCTCAGCATTTCCTTGACGTCCTTGATCCTGAAATTGATCGTTTGCTCGCGGGCCCCAAACCCCAGGAAGTCCGCAAAAGCAGCGTGCCGATCCGGCTGCGAGGCGAGTGCATGTACAGTCTTCTCCAAGTATCGCGGGTCGAGTTTGTCGTCCGCATCCAGAGGCAGCAGAAGAGGTCCCGTGCTGTTCTTGATGCCGCTGTTGCGCGCCGCTGCAAGGCCACGGTTGGTTGAGTGTCGCATGTACCTCACTCGCTCATCAGTGAAGCTCCTGACAATTGCGCATGCGTCTCCCTCTGTTGAAGCATCATCCACCACCACCGCCTCCCAGTTGGTATAGTTCTGATCTGTCAGGCTGGTCAGGCACTCTTCCAGGTACTGTGACTGGTTGTAGCAAGGGATGACTATGCTGACGAGCGTATTTTCCATAGATCGCTGTTCCTTCCTCTAAGGGCTTATGCGTGCTAAATCAAGAGAGGCATGTCAGACGCGAACTAGTCATGCACATTGTCCTGAATGACAGAGCTTGTGTGCCTGCTGCTTGCCTTGTGGGTCGGGAGATCGTTAGCATGCATAAGCCCTTTCCTTCCTCTCCTGTGCGTGACGGCTCAAGAGAAATAACGCCTGTCTGCTCTGTGGGATCGTGTATACTGATTATATCCTGTTAGAGTAGAACTCTCGAAGGTGTACGCAGGGTCGGGGGCTACATGAAGCTACTCTTTGTGGGCGCGGGGCAAAGTCCACACATGCATGGCTGGGAAGCATACTTTGTGAAAGCCGGGCACACGGTTCATCTTCTGACTTTGCACCTTCCCAATATGCCTTCGGGCGTCGGCGAGCCGGGCGTGCGCGTGCATTACCTGCCCGGCCAACGACTCCTCGCCGGGCCTCATGCTGGAATTATTCGCAGCCTGTGGGCCGCTCTCTACATTTTTTATCTTGTGCGCCGGTACAGGATAGACGTTGTGCATGCTCACCAGGTGATCCCCTATGGATTCTGGGGAGCTCTCAGTCGGAGTAAGCCCTTAGTTGTCACGGCCTGGGGTTCTGATCTGTTGACCGAGCCTTACGCCTCGCGCAGGGCTATGCGCTATGTACATTTTACTCTCTCACGGGCTCAGCTACTAACAGCAGATTCCAGGCACCTGCTTGCGGCAGCACTCAAGCACGGCCTGAAGGCTCCTGGCATGGTAGTGCAACTGGGGGTAGACACTACAGAGTTTACACCAGGTGATAAGAAGCTGGCTCGCAGCGAACTGGGCCTTGATCCGGATGTTCCGCTCGTCCTGAGCCCTCGCTCTCTCACCCCCGTTTACAATATTGATACTGTTATTAGCAGCGTGCCGCTCGTGCTGAGCCGAATACCTTCCGCCTTCTTCATAATAAAATACTGGTATGGGGGTGGGCATGAAGTGGCCTTACAAAGGCAGGTTGAACGGCTGGAAGTGGCGCATCGCGTCCGTTTCGTTGGTCCGGTGGAGACAGAAGACATAATCTCCTATTACACGGCAGCAGACGTATGCGTGTCAGTTGCCTCGTCCGACAGCTCTCCCAAGTCTGTACTCGAGGCCATGGCCTGCGGCACCCCGGTGGTGTTGAGCGATCTACCGTGGGTACATGAACATATCGAGGATGAAAGAGAAGCCCTGCTCGTGCCACCACGCGACCACTATATGTTAGCCGAGTCTACTGTACGGCTCCTCAACGATGACGGCTTGCGTGGTCGCCTCGCCGCTGCTGGTCGCGAGATGGTCCTTCGCCACGCTGATTACAACCGGAGCATGTTGCAGATGAACGAGTTATACAAAGCGCTACTCGCTAGAAAGCCCTTGTGACAAAGCCATGGAAGCTCCAAGGGGAAATGAAATCGCTAAATATATTGACATAAAGCTTTACAGTGGGAAGTATTGCGGCTCCTGGAAGCCGGCGATGTAGTACGCATCTGGCGTCCAGTAAATTGGGTCCTTTGGGTTCGATGCTTTTCACATAGAGGTGCCCCTGGTGGGTAGGCTGATAAGCGGTCGCAAGCGTATTGTCATGATCACCCAGGACGTGGAGGTTACACGGCGCATATTACAGGAGGCGCATTCCCTGATGGACGCCGGCTACCAGGTGAAGATCATTACCAGGTCCGCAAGCACACGTGACAGCCGTGGTGAGACTGCCGGTATACCCATCGAGTATGTTGCAGTGCGTGGGCGCGACAAACGCTTCAGGTGGCTCTACAGACTGGCTGGCGAGGCGCGGGGCACAAGCGCTGCCGCCCTGTGGAGCGTGCTGACGATGCGTCACACTTTTGCAATGCGCGTGCTGCCCCGCGCTATCAGAGAGGGGGCAGATGTCTACCATTCCCACGATCTCAACAACCTGGAGGTTGCATGGCGGGCGAGTAGGAGTACAGGCGGGAAGCTGGTCTACGATGCGCATGAGCTTTTTGCGGAGATGGCTAACAGGTGGGTGCGTATGCGCCGTGGCGGTTGGCGGAGACTTGAGCAACGATTACTCCCCCAGGCCGACCTCACCTTTACTGTGAACGAATTGATCGCCGAGGAGATGGCGCGCCGCTACGGGGTTGCACGGCCCACGGTGCTGCTCAACTGTCCTGAGCCTCCTGCGACTTTTGATTCTGGTGCCGGCTACGACCTGATTAGAGAGCACCTGAGCTTGAGCCCTGAACGGAAGATCGTCCTCTATCAGGGATGGATGTCGGAGGGGCGCGGGCTGGAGAACCTGGTGAGGTCAGCGCCTCTGCTGAGTGCTGGAGCGGTGGTCGTTTTCATGGGATACGGTGAGTACCAGGGCAAGCTGGAGCGTCTGGTATCAGAGGTCGGGGGCGGGCGCGTGGCTTTCATTCCAGCTGTGACCCAAAGAGAGTTGCTCGCTTACTGCGCCTCCGCTGATGTGGGTGTTATACCCTATCAGGCTGTAGACTTGAACAACTATTATACCTCGCCCAATAAGCTCTTTGATTTCATCCAGGCTGCGCTGCCTGTAGTGGCGAGCGATCTACCCTTCTTGCGTAAGGTAATAGTGGAGCATGGCATAGGAGTGGTAGCCCGGCTGGACAGTCCGGAAAGTTATGCTCGTGCCATCAATGGGGTGCTGGACAGGCCTGACGCCGGAACGGATTTGCGCGAACATGCTCGGAGTGCGGCACGCTACTTCACATGGTCGGCACAAGCAGAGAAACTTGTGAGCTCCTACCACGACATGCTGGCGGGTTCTTGACAGGCAGACTCCCCGTAGCGGCGGCCGTAGGCTGAGTGAAGTGCCATGGTGGTCGGAGTCCCGCTATCTAGTACAGCTTTATGAACCTTTTAGCTTTCGAAAGTAAAACAGCAAATCAAAACACAGAGTGTTTTGATTTGCTGTCTTTGGGTTTGCAAAATATAACTCTTCAGTTGTGCTGGCTTAATCAAGAATGAGCACACAAGCAATTGCGTAATGAGTGCAACGTTATTCGTTTACGAGCCCTCTAGAAAGAAGCATTCTTTCCCCAAGCGGTCTCTTGAAGAGGCACAAGCTGCGGCTGGTTCCAGGGTGAGGCGTCCATATGGTAGAATCTTACTATGAGAGCCGAGAGGACGAACAGGGATTCAGGGTCTATACTGCATGCGCCTACGAATATTGCGGGCATCGCCGGGCTGCTGGCAAAGGCGCAACGTGATCTCGGGTACGATGCTACTTCAGTGGAATATATCAAGCACCAGTATGGCTTTGGAGCAGACAGGACGCTGGGCCTCGCTCGGAACAGCAGCGCTTTCAGGAAGACGGCACGGGTAGGGGCATTCGCGCTTGGGGCGATCAGGCGGTATGATGTTTTCCATCTTTACTTTGGCAACACCCTCTTCCCGCACCCGTATCCCGACTTGAGAGTGCTACGCGCCCTCGGCAAGCGCATCGTCTTCCACTTTTGCGGCTGTGACGTGCGTGGACGCGCTACAACGCTGGATACGTATACCGTTAGCGGGTGTCATGAGTGCGTTTCGCTTGTCTGTCTGGGCAAGCGGCACCCCGACCCGGCGTTGGCTGATGTAGCGCTTGTCAGTACACCCGATCTGATTGAGTTTGTGCCGGGCGCGCGATTGATGCCGGGACCTATCGATCTTGAAAGGTGGATCCCAGGTCCCTCGCGTACAGAGCCTGTTTCAGCCGAGAACCCTGTGCGGATTTTACATGCTCCTTCAGATCGCGAGATCAAAGGTACACGGCACCTCCTGGATGCCGTGGAGCGGCTGAAGTCCGCCGGTTATCCGGTGGAACTGTTGATGTTGGAGGGTGTACCTCATAGTGACGTGGTTCACTTCTGTGGGCTTGCCGATATTGCCGTCGACCAACTCATGATCGGCGCCTATGGCACGGTTTCAATAGAGATGATGGCCAAAGGCGTGCCGGTGGTTTGCCGCATCAGGGACGACCTGCGGCCCTATTATCCTGCTGATTTACCTCTCCTCAGCGCAGGTCCCGACGATGTTTATGATGTGCTCGAGCGACTACTCAGTGCCCCGAAACGTTGGGCTGATCTGGGCACGCGAGGCATTGAGTACGTTACCCGTGAGCACGAGATGCATCGTGTAGCCAGGAAGGTGCTCGATCTTTATGGAACGGAGTATGCAGATGATTCGCACACGCATGGCACTGTCCAAATAGAGCACGAGCAGATGAAGGTGTCCGCCAGCCCCACATGATGATCGGCACAGCACCGTAATGTATCAATGCCTCGAAGTTGTTTAGCCGCCTCAAGGAAGGTTTCCACACTTTGGAGAACAAAAGCAAACAACCGAAACCGTGCTGGTTTCGGTTGTTTATTCTTTCCAATCTAGTTATCGCTCTTCTATTGCGTGACTACGACCGTTTCGTCTTTACCCACTATTGAACCTGTTTCACCCGGCATAGGCATCTTGGTGAACGGGGCGAAGTGGCAGGCAACAAAATGCTCCAACTGACCTGGAGGGGCCACATTGCGCCATTCAGGAACTTGCTGTTTGCAGATATCCTGCGCGAGCCAGCAGCGGGTATGGAAGCGGCACCCTGTGGGCGGGTTGATCGGCGAAGGCACATCTCCCTTGAGTATAATTCTCTCCCGCCTTACCCTGGGATCTGGGATAGGGATAGCGGACAGAAGAGCGTGGGTGTAGGGGTGCTGTGGGGTGGCGAATAGCGCGTCGCGGGTTGCCAACTCGGCCATTTTGCCGAGGTACATAACGCCAACGCGATCCGAGATGTGCTCTACGACGCTGAGATTGTGCGCGATGAAGAGGTAGGTGAGACCGAACTCTTCCTGGAGGTCGTTCAGGATGTTGAGCACCTGCGACTGGATCGAAACGTCAAGGGCCGACACGGGCTCGTCGCAGACGATGAATTTGGGGCGTAGAGCCAGCGCCCGTGCGATACCGATACGCTGGCGCTGCCCACCAGAAAATTCGTGGGGGAAGCGTTTTGCGTGCTCAGGTAGTAGTCCCACATGGGAGAGCACGTCGTACACACGCTCCTGGCGCTCGGACTTGCCGACGCCGTGTATGAGCAGACCTTCCGCGATGCTCTCACCGATAGGCACGCGCGGGTCGAGCGATGAATATGGGTCCTGAAAGATGATCTGCATATCTTTGCGTATTCGTTTCAGGTCACCACCTTTAAGATCATAGATATTCTTCCCCTCGAAGCGAACCTCGCCCGACGTGGCAGGTATCAGGCGTAGGACGGTGCGTCCGATGGTCGTCTTGCCACAGCCCGACTCGCCCACCAGACCCAGTGTCTCACCTCGGCGAATGAAAAAGCTCACATCGTCAACGGCTTTCACCTGGGCAACGGTGCGCTGCAGAAGGCCGCCACGGACAGGGAAGTACTTTTTTACATGGTCGACTTGCAGCAGCACCTCGGTGGTCATGTCGTGCTTTGGTGGGGCAGATGTGAGAGTAACACCCTCTCTCGAACCATCCATGCCTGCGCCATTAGTGGGTAGCATAGAGCCGTCGGCACCCGGCTGAGTGGGGGTCGGCGATCCTCCGCTCGCGGGTGAATGGAGTGACTGTGTTGTCGACTGGTCGCTCATAAGGGGTTGCTCCTGTTGCTCCTGTCTGGTTGGTTTGTCAGGGAAGTAGAGCGGATGCGTGGTAGCCATCTCGTATCACGCTCTGCGCTTTATATCTTGGGGCTTGCTCCGCTAGGGCCGCCGACACCCGCCGTTTCGCGTGTGGGTGGTTTGTCTGTCATGCCCTTCTCAACTGCGTCGTCCGCGTAGAGCCAGCAGCGAGCGGTGCGGGTGTCCGATATTCTGATGAGGCCAGGCTCTTCGGTGCGGCAGATTTCCATGACGAACGGGCAGCGCCCAGCAAAGCGGCACCCAGCCGGTAGATTGCGCAGGGAAGGCACTGACCCAGGAATGACCGCGAGCTTCTCTTTCACCTCGCCCAGCACGGGTATAGAGGCAAGCAGGCCCTGTGTGTAGGGGTGCTTGGGTTCAGCGAACAGATCGTTGACCGGCGATTCCTCCACGATTTTGCCGGCGTACATGACTACCACATTGTCAGCCATTTCGGCGATAACTCCCAGGTCGTGCGTGATAAGAATAATGCCCGTGTTATACCGGCTCTTCAGATCTTTCATCAGCTCCAGGATTTGCGCCTGGATTGTCACGTCGAGCGCTGTGGTCGGTTCATCAGCAATCAGCAACTCGGGTTCGCAGGCGAGGCCCATGGCGATCATCACGCGCTGGCACATGCCGCCGGACATCTCATGAGGATATGAGTCGACGCGGGTCTTCGCGGACGGTATGCCTACGAGGGTCAGCAGCTCGATGGCGCGTTGTCGTCCCTGCTGCTTGTTATATCCACGGTGGATCATCAGCGACTCGGAAATCTGATCGCCTACGCGGAAGACAGGATTAAGGCAGGAGGTGGGCTGCTGGAAGATCATCGACATACGATTGCCACGGATATGGCGCATCTCTTCTTCGCTAAGCTTCGTGACGTCGAGACCGCGCAGCCTTACTTCCCCTTCCACGATCCGGCCGGGACTCGCAATAAGCCGCATGATCGTCATGGATGTGACGCTCTTGCCGCAGCCCGACTCGCCTACCACTCCCAGCGTCTCGCCCCTGTTCACTTTCAGGCTGACGCCGTCTACTGCCTTGACAACCCCATCGTCTGTGAAGAAGTAGGTGCGGAGGTTCTCAACGCGCAGCAGCTCATTCGGATTATTCATGAACTCGGGGTAATCACGCTCAAGCTGTGGCAGTGACTTGCCTGCATGTTCGGTGCCTCTGCTGCGGGCTGTTGTCGTTCTCTCGGTTGTTGTCTGACTGTCCAGCTCTTTGCTCCTTTCCTGAATTGACTGTGATGCCGGAAAACCGCCTGGGTAGCATTGGGACCTGGGTAGATGGTATGTGAATGTTATACCAGGTAAATAGTGGGTGAGTCGCTGTGGAAGGAAACCACGTTACAATTTGCTATACTTTCTGCTTTTCGACTCTGTTTACCAGGCTATGAACCCAACTTTTTGTGTTGTATATCTCTCGTGTTGGGGGTGCGAAGCGAGTCCGGCCACTGATTTGTACAGGCGTGAAAACTTGGACATAGTTTAGCAGAAAGGTGTAGGCATGTCAACACTACATAAGCAAACTTTAGCAAACTTTTTAAGCAAACTTTAGCAAACTTTCTTGAAGGTTTTTGTTCTACGATCAGGACCCGCGTCGCTCTGCGCGAAAGCTCAGGAATTAAGCTTGGACGCTTTTCTTCTTCGGCGCTCTAGCCCCTATAACTGCACACAGCTTAATGAGGCTACCGGTTCAACATCGAGTAAGTCGATATCAGGACAGTGCTATAATCCGCCCATTATACCAGGCGTAGGATTGGATGCTGCCAAACAGGTCGATTCAGGTACACGGTAAGTCACAAGCGTGCCGGTGTGACTTGATGAAAGCCCAATCGTACCTGTCCCAACTGTCGCAGCCATATGTGCGCAGCCTATACCACTCTTAACGATCGGCCCTTTAGGAGCAGCGACTGCGCACTGCCACCCACAGGCACATTCATGACGCGGCCCCTGGCAAAGTAGGGGAAGTCGGGCCACTCAGCCTGCTCACCGGCTATCTTGCCGGGAACCGGCAGCAGACGTGCCGTGAGAGGCTTATCGAGGCGGAGCGCTAGAGATGCGGTGTCGAGGATGATCGATGCCAACACATTCTCCGAAATATCCCCAGGTAGCGGTATGGTATCCAATCCGAGGCCGCAGACGGACGACATCAGCAGGAGAGTATCCAGTGTCACGAGCCCCTCGCCCGCACGGTCGGCAAGCGTCTGGTCTTCGAGTACCGGGAGCATCAGTCCTGAGTAGCCTATGGTGGGGAGCCGGCTGCGCAGGTCCTTGAGAACACCTGTAATGAAAGTAGCTGCTGCCAGTGTGCCTGGGCCGCCGAGTGGATCTCCTCCCATCACCAACTCCAGGGCGTGGGCGATGCTGCGCTCCTGTGAAGGGTAGGGCGCCATGGAGATGTCCATGCCTGTGAAGCTATAGCCGTGCTGGGCCTCTATGACTGCGCATACCTCGCCTGCGCGCCCTGCTTCCTCTACAAGCAGCCCCAGGAGATTCTCTCTCGCCTCATCCAGCGTGCGGGCGTCTGTAAAGGCGCGCACTGCGAGATCGGCGGCTTCGAGGGCGAGCCCGAATTCGGGATTTCCGTTGTTGCTGTTGCTCTCAGCATAGTAAGAGGCTGGGAAGAAGGGCACATGAGGCGGGCAATTGGCGGCTGCGGCAAATCGCAAGTTGCCGAACCCATCGGGAGTGTTGTGGGCAAGGTAAAGGATGATGCGAACCGCAACCTTTACTGCTTCGAGGTTGATCACAGCGCCCGCGCTTGTGACGGACCCTACCTGTAGGCTCGCGAAGAGGTTGTCGTTCGCCTTTAGAATAGAGGGTATTGCTTCAGCAAGCTCTCGTGCCGAGCCCCAGTCGTCCGACGCCTGAAGAGTGCCAAGAGAGCAGTAGTCGATCCTCGCGCCTTTACATTGAGCGCTAAGAGAGCTGACAGCGGCAGCCGTCCTCGCCATATCCTGGTTTAAGGAGAGCCATAGATCCACAGGCTGTGTAGAGAGACGCGTGCTCTGGAGGGTGAAGCCTGCCGCTTCCAGGGTAGCGCGCCCCGCTGCCGCGAAGTGACCCAGGCGATTTATAAGAGTGGCGCGGCCCAGTTCGTCTAGGGTCAGCGCCGCGCCCACTGTGAAGGAGCGTATATTCATGCTGTTACGGTATCACAGGCCCACCGGCGCTCTTCCAGGCGTCAAGTCCGCCCTTCAGAATACGTACGTTGGTCCGCCCGTTGTTGTGTAGTGCAAGCGCCACACTGGCACTCTCTTCGTCGTTTGGTCATTGACAGTAAAGGATAACATTCCCGGTCTTGGGGAACTCGGCGATCCTGATGCCGGCCTCTTTGTTCGGGATATTGATCGCTCCAGTGATATGGCCCGTGTCGAAGCGACCTTTGTCCCGTACGTCAAAGATTTGCGCGTTATGTGACTGGTAGAGGGAAATAGCGTCCTGTTGAGAGATGCGCTCTAAGGCACCGGTCTGGGTGCCGAAAGCCACCTCGGCGGCTGTAGCCTGGGCGTTAGGGTCAGTAGAGGTTGGCGCCTGGGCCGCTGCGGGATTCGTATTTGCTGCACCGCCCGCAGGGCCTGCTACAGGGATCGTAGCAGTGTTGGCGCTGTTGTTCTGGTTCGTGAAAATTATCAGGATCAACAGAGCAACAATGGTGCTGACGCCTATCAGCCCGACGGCAAAAGGGTCCGGCCCTTTGCGGCGTTGCGCGCCCGGGGCGTTGCGCGGGTCTACCGGACGGCTGGCTTTGAGGCGCTGGTTGGATTTTTTAGTCGGCATAAGGCTCCTTGCTAAGAAGAGTGCGAAATAAATATAACACAACCAGATAGCCCCGTGCCAGGCAAAGCGGCTCTATGCCGAGGACGCGTTCCTCCGCTGCTAACCTTTTGCGCTCGTTCCTGATTTCCGGTACACTGTGGGAACCAGACATGGGCGGTGGGAGGATGGCGTTATGGTGACCGTAAACGACTATATTGATGAGCATTTCGATAGCTCTATAGAGAGACTGGTGCGCTGGTGCAAACAGCCCAGCGTCTCAACCGAAGATTACGGCGTAAAAGAGATGGCAGCGCTTGCGGCTGAGGAATTAGAGAGCCTCGGGTACGCCGTTGAAACATTTCCTACAGCCGGGCAGCCGGTAATTGTAGCCGAGCTAGGGCCGAAAGGCATGCCCACTATCCTTATCTACGATCACTACGATGTGCAGCCCGTGGGAGACCCGGCGCTATGGTCCTCGCCGGCATTCCAGCCGGAGGTGCGGGACGGCAAGATGTACGGTAGGGGCGTTTCGGACACCAAAGGCAATATCGTATCACGACTCGAGGCCATCGAGGCATACAGGTCGGTACATGGAACTCTCCCTGTGCGCATCGTCTGGCTACTGGAGGGGGAAGAGGAAATCGGCAGCCCCAACCTGGATCCGTTCATCAATGCTAACAAAGAGAAACTGGCAGCGGACGGCTGCATCTGGGAGTTTGGCAGCTACACGTGGGAGGGTACTCCCAACATATTCCTCGGGCTGAAAGGCATGTTGAGCATCGAGTTGATTTCCCGAGGGGCGAACAGAGACTTGCACTCTGCCGGCGCGGCGTTCATTGCGAGCCCTGTTTGGCGTCTCGTGTGGGCCCTGAACGCCATAAAGTCTCCTGACGAGAGAATCAATATACCCGACTTCTACAAAGATATAAGCGTACCTACGGCAGCACAGGCGGCTCTTGTGCATAGCATCCCCGACGAGACGCAGAGGGACCTGGAGAGTTTCGGTCTGCACGGATACCTGAATGGCATGAGTGGGTCCGCAGTCTACCACGCGTCTTCGTTTACACCGACGGCGAACATCCAGGGGATTGTGGCGGGCTACACGGGCCCTGGATCGAAAACTATCCTGCCGAACGAAGCATGCGCGAAAATAGATTTTCGACTGGTACCTGACCAAGACCCGGAGGCGATCTTCCAGTCGCTGCAGCGTTTCCTGCGGGATCACGGTTTTGAGGATGTGGAAGTGCAGCGCATCCCTAACGAAGGTGACTTGCTGCCCGCAATCAGCGATCCATCGACGCCTTTCATTCGGAGCGTAGTGCAGGCGTGTCGAGAGGTCAGCGGAAAGGAGCCGGTGGTGATCCCGTCCTCAGCAGGGTCGGGTCCCATGTCGCCTTTCACGGCTGCCAAACCGGGCGGGCTAGGACTTCCAACGGCGGCTTTCGGCATGGGCTATCCAGACTCTCGTTCCCATGCCCCCGACGAGAATATACGCCTGGCCGACATGAAGGCGCACATGAAAACTGTTGCGCGCTTGATCGATCTCCTGGGGCAGACAGCTCTGTGAGGCCACCTGGGCTGCTGAGTTGAGCAGACAGACGGCCGTAATAATCCTCAATTGGAACGGGGCGCGGCTACTCCCGACGTGCTTGACCGCCCTGGCTCGGCAGAGCTATCGCGATTTCGATTTGTGGCTAGTGGACAATGGCTCCATAGACGAGTCTCTCGGGCTGTTGTCGGATCTGGACGGGAGCCTCCATCCTGAGTGGCTCAGTGCCCCCCTGCCCGGCCCAGTTCATATGGTACGAAACCGCGAAAATGCAGGCTTCGCGGCCGGTAACAACCAGGTGCTGAGGGAGCTTACCAACCCATATGTCGTGCTTCTCAACAACGACGCCGTGGCAGACCCCGACTGGCTTGGAGAGTTGGTGGGCACAGCAGCCTCCGCTGCCCGCAATGTCGGGATGGTGGCCTCGACTATGCTCTTCTCTAACCACCTTGACTATGTCGCTTCCGCCGGTATTTCCTTGCACAGAGACGGCGTGGCGCTGGACCGCGCAGCGGGTGTGGCCGGCTCCAGACTGGAAGCGCTAGGAACCGTGCCGGTCTTTGGGCCGAGCGCGGGGGCAGCCCTGTACAAGAAAGAGATGCTGCTCGAGGTCGGCCTTTTCGATGAGCGATTCTTTAGCTATCTAGAGGATGCTGACCTCGCCTGGCGGGCAAGAGTGCTGGGGTGGCGAGCGCTGCACAATCCTCTGGCCAAGGTCAGACATGAATATTCAGCAACAGGTGGGCACAACTCGCCTTTCAAGCGATACCTCTTATCGCGCAACCGTGTCTGGATGCTGTACAAGAATATGCCCGAGGTACTCCTCCGGCGCAACGGCCTCGCCATAGCTCGTTATGACTTGCTGGCCATTGTAAACGGCCTGCTTACTCGTGACCGGCACCTTATCCGCGGTCGACTGGAGGCAGTTCGCCGCCTCGGAGAATTCCAGATTAGCAGGCGCAAGATTACAACTTCCTCCCACGTTCAACCCGAGACAATTGAGAAGATGTTAGCTCCGGCGCTGACCCTGCGCCAGGTGCTAAGATACCGCGCCAGGATCGACGCACTTGTCGCCAGCCTCGCATGAACCACTCTGCTTGGGAGCTCGCGCACGCGACTTAGTGCAGCTTCCAACTACCTCTTAGCTTCTGAAAGTAAAACAAAGAAATATGACCCGCAGGGTCATATTTCTTTGTTCCTGGAAGGAAGCGGTGTTTTCCCAGGAGGTCGCCTGAATAAGCACTGCTGTTACTCGGCCCCCGTCTTTAACAATGTCTTTGGTGCGTAGTCGCCCAGCAGGTTGTGGGATGGCGGGCCGCTTGCCAGGTTGTCTATTGCTCAAGAGATATGCTACAATGACCTGATAGCGCCTGGAATAAATGCTGCGCTCAAGAGAGTGTCGTTCTGTAAGGGATTTTACCCCTTCCGATCTTACACACATTCATTCTCGTTATCATCTTTTATCACCTTGAGGGGAGCAAGCCTGTATGCCCAAACCTGTACTTGCTATTGTCGGCCGTCCGAACGTAGGAAAGTCATCGTTTTTCAACCGTCTGATCGGTGAGCAAGTAGCTATCGTCGAGGACCAGCCGGGTACAACTCGCGACCGGATCTACGGCGCTACCGAGTGGAACGGTGTGCAATTTATGGTGATCGATACAGGCGGTATGGTCATGGGCAGCGTGGCGGACCCGGGAACGGGTCCCGAGGGTGAGCTTACCGAAGAAGATATCATGCGCCGCACACGTGAGCAGGCTGAGACCGCCATTGAAGAGGCCGACGTGATACTCTTTATGGTCGATGCTAAGACTGGATTGACTGCTGCCGACGCTGATATTGCCGATATACTGCGTACCTCCAGTAAGCCTGTTATCCTGGCCGCCAACAAGGCCGACTCTGAGGAGCGCCGGCAAAACGCTGTTGAATTTTACTCTCTCGGTGTGGGTGATCCTATACCGATGTCGTCCAAGCACTCGATCAACACAGGTGACCTTCTTGATCAGGTCGTAGCAGCTTTCCCTGCTGAGCCGACAGGTGGAGAGGAAGAAGAGCAGGAGGTCAAGATTGCAATTGTTGGTCGTCCCAACGTTGGCAAATCGCGACTGCTAAACGCCATTTTCGGGCACGAGAGGGTTATTGTTTCCGATATACCAGGCACCACACGCGATGCTATCGATACGAAGTTCGAGTATACAGAGGGTGAGGGTGAAGAGGCCGAGACCC
>JALYYZ010000353.1 GCA_030945985.1 Chloroflexota bacterium | reverse complement strand
GTTACCTACTGCGCCGAGTTGGTGGAAAGAATGACGCAGGACGCCGCACGGACTGCTAGCAGAGCCACGGCTGAGGAGCTGATTGAGGTGATGGCCCACGACATGAACAACTACCTCACACCACTTGGCGGCTGGCTGAGCGTCATCAGGCAGCGCGCTGGGGAGTCGAGTGACAAGCGCTACATCGTCCCTGCAGACGCCGCGCACAAGGGGTTCACTCGCCTGCGAGCGTTGGTGGACGACCTGCTCGATGTGCGCCGCCTTCAATATGAGCTTCTCGCACTCAACCTCCAGCCGGTCGATACTGTAGGGATCGTCCAGGAAGTAATAGGAGCGCTGCAAACGTCCGAGCTACGTGTCCTCTTGCAGGTGCAGGCTCCTCACAACTATCTTATACAGGCCGACCCCGTACGTCTGCGCCAGGTGCTCGAGAACCTGCTCAGCAACGCCCTGAAATATTCACCCGCGAGCGAAGTGGTGGACGTGTGCATCGCCAGAGAAGAGAGCCAGGGAACAGAGCTATATCAAGAGTATATAACCATCTCGGTAGCAGATAACGGTCCCGGCATCGCGCCGGAGATTATGCCCACGCTCTTCACGCGCTACGCTCATGGCCCCGACTCGACGGGCCTGGGCCTCGGCCTCTACCTGGCCCGTAGCATAGCCACGGCCCATGGCGGTTCTCTTACCGCCGGCTCATCTCCAAGTGGGGGCGCTATGTTTACCCTCTCTCTGCCCGTCCTGCCAGAGCAAGCGAATGCTACGCCGGCAGCAGAGGACTGATGCCGACCTGTTAAGGGCGTGTTCGCAAATAGTGTTCTGTGGGTAGAGAGCGCCCTGTGAATAAATTCACAGGGCGGTATTTGCAAACACGCCCTAGCAAAAGCACAAGCTTAAACCCTCGAAGTCCTCAGAGTTTGAGCTTGTGCTTTTGCTGCGTAATTGCGGCACTCGTAATGCAGTTTCATAGACCTTTTAGCTTTCGAGAGAAGAACAAACCAATCAAAACCCTGCGGGTTTTGATTGGTTTGTTCTTGCAAAGAAGCGCTCTTTCCCAGGAGGTGGCTGGAAGCTACATCAAGAAGCCCGTAGGAAGAAGCCTGTAGGATAAAGTAACAGAGAGATAACAGGCGCAAGGTTCGCGTAACAAAAGGGCCAGCGGAACAAATACCCGCCCGGCAACGTTAGAAGAGTAGAAGCGCAAATGCGCAAATGCGTAATCTCCCACCGTACTCTAATCAAGAGTTAACTTTTCTACTGCCCTCGTTTAATCCCGCTTGTATATAGTTATAGATAGAAAGCTAAATAGAGACGAGTAAAAAGCAGTCGGCCAAATATTTCAGATCCATTACAAGAAGCCGTTACAATCAACGACCGAGAAACAGGCTCTAAGAAGCCCTTGAGCAGCAGGAATGGGCACCAGGAATAAGACGGAGAAAACCGAATGGCTCAGCAGAGCAGCAAGAAACGCCATAAGGGCGCAGGAGAGATGAAGATATTTATAGCGGCGGCGTCAGTCACGGCCACCATAGCAGGGTGGGCCATGCTGCCGGCCAACGACCCACATCAGGCCAGTGCGGCAACTAACTCGCCGCCTTATCCCATCGCCACGCCTCTTGTGCCCCAGGATGGGCAAGACCCGAATACCGACAACTCGCAGCAGTACCAATTGCCCACAGACAACTCGCAGCAATATCCGTCTGACTACCCGGCTCCTTTTACCAGAAGTCATTCATCGAGGTAATTGTGGACCCTGTTTTGGAGGTGACACCAGGCACGACCGGCGTAGAGCCTGGACACATCGAGCGTATCGAGTTCCGCGCCATGGGCTCGCAGATATTGGCCGCCGTGGAGTCGGACGACGTTCAAGCTGCCGCCATGCTGGCGCAGGTGCCCGCCTGGTTTGAGGAATGGGAGCAGGCCCTCAGCCGCTTCAGGCGTGACAGCGATCTCAGCATACTCAACAACACCAGCGCTCCTGACTCGCCTGTTATAGTAAGCCCGCTGTTGTGGGAGCTGTTGCGCCTGGCGCTGGAAGCCGCTGCTTTGACAGGTGGGCTTGTAACTCCCACCCTGCTCAACGCCCTCGAGGATGCGGGCTATAAGCGTAGCTTCCAGGCGATGAGCCGAGATGGGCAAGGTAGAGAGGACAACGGTCGCGAGGTGACTATCAAGATCGCGGGGCCGCATACGGATAGCCTCTTTGCAGCCGCTAATTCTCCTAGTTCTTCTAGTTCTTCTAATTCTTCTGATTTTATTCAGGCCCCAGGAGATTGGCACAACATAAAGACTTACGCCGCTAACAGGTCAGTGGCGCTGCCCCTGGGGGTGAGGATCGACCTGGGCGGCATTGCTAAGGGGTGGGCAGCAGATACCGCCGCTGCCAGGCTGTCCCGGTATGGTCCGGCACTGGTTGATGCCGGGGGTGACGTGGCGGTGATCGGCCCCAGGCGCGACGGCAGCGGCTGGTTGGTGGGTGTCGATGCGCCTTCCTCTTCTCCTGGCGAGCCCGGCGAGCAGACGGAGCTCTTGTCGGTCGACTCGGGTGGGATCGCTACCTCCGGGACCGACTACAGGCGCTGGCGTCAGGGCGACGAGTGGAGGCACCACATAATCGACCCTCGCACCGGCAAACCGAGTGCCACCGGCGTAGTGAGCGCCACTGTGGTTGCCCCAACCACGCGCGAAGCCGAGGTGGCGGCCAAAGTTGCCCTATTGCTCGGCAGCGAGTATGGGCTAGACTGGCTGGAAGCACGCCCCAACCTGGCGGGCCTGCTGGTTCTTGAAAACGGTAAGGTAGTGCGTACGAGTCGGCTGCGAGAATACCTGTGGAGCACGAGATATGGGCATGGAGGTTGAAAAAGGACCTCTCCCAAACCGCGCCAGGATCCCCGCTTCCACCCGATTCAGTTCCGGAAAAGATCGGCCCTATTGTGGTGGCACTCGCGGTAGTTGCGGGCGCGCTTCTGGCGCTGGTGATAATGCCATTGTGGCTGCCTACGGTGGCAAACTCGCTGACCGGCGCGGAGCCGCACGCCTACTGGTACCTGTCTAGAGCGAGCGGCCTTGTGGCTTTTGTGCTCTTGTGGGCGTCGATGGCGAGCGGGGTGTTAATCAGCAATAAGCTGGCACGCATCTGGCCCGGCGCTTATACGGCCTTCGACTTACACCAGTACACCAGCCTGCTTGGCCTGGCGTTCGGCACCTTTCATGCGGTTATCCTGCTGGCCGACCGCTACATCGGCTTTACCCTGGGACAGATCCTTGTCCCTTTTGCGGGCGCCGACTACCGTCCTCTCTGGGTCGGTCTTGGGCAACTCTCAATCTACCTGTCGGTGGTGGTCTCCTTCACCTTCTACATCCGCAAGCGCATCGGCACCCGCGCTTGGCGGCTAATCCACTACATCAGCTACGCTATCTTCACGATCACCCTACTCCACGGTGTAGAGAGCGGGACCGACAGCTCAAACCCGTGGGTGCTGGCAATCTACTGGCTTGCCGCCGCGAGCCTGCTTGTGCTGGGCGCCTATCGCGGCCTGCAGGCGTGGTCCAGAGGGGCTCAGACTGCTGTAGGACGATAGAGGGGATTTGTATGCCATGCTGATGTCTCTTCAAGCCGCCTAATACCTTTGCCATACAGGGGAATAGCTGGAGAACAAACAATGGCAACCCTGTGGGTTGCCATTGTTTGTTCTCCGCAAAATGGCTTCTTCCTGAACAAGTGAGATCGCAATCAATCTTTATTTTCAGGTAGAACTTACTTGACAATTGGTCTGCTGTTTGGGTATGCTTTTAGACCACGACAATTCAGTAACCAACGGTACACTGTGCCCGGCACGATAGGCTATGGATCGAAAATAGCTTATCGTCGGGCATTGCACATGCACATTCTACTGCCTGCTACCAGTTATTTATTGCCTTCTCGTGGTGGCTTATTGAACAGGGGCATAAAATTTACGTCGTGGGCTGATCTTCAGGCGCGATTACTCACTAACGTTATGTGCCCGCGCTCACAAGCTTGGAGCGGTTCTGAGGCTTACAGGATAACCTTCGTCGCCGGCGCGTTGCTTCTCCAGGCGCAACGCTGCCATAATACCCACCGGCTCACGAGAGCCGCACCACCCAGCAGGAGAAAGGAATTTATGCGTACAAAAGCACCAGGACAGGCAGGGTTGAGGCCCTTATTACTCTTACTTGCACTTGTAGCCTCTTTAGCAGGCATAGGATACGCGGCGATTAGCTCAAGCTACGCAGCCGCGCCCCTTCATTCGCCCAACGGAAAATCGGTCGGAGCGCCCCAGGCGTCCCCCACAGCCGTTACCGTCGGGCAGGGCCAGACCGCTACTTGGTCGGGCAGCACATCAGGCGCGAGCAGCGATCCCAGCACCTGCGTCTACGGCGTAAACTGCGACAAGATAAACATCACGGTCGTAAACCCTGGAAACAGCAATAACCTTACTTCGCGCATTCAGTGGGCTTCCAGCACTAACGACCTCGACTACTACTTCTGCCAGGGCACCGACGCCAACCCTTGCGCGACTATCCTTGCCACTTCGGCTACCGGCAGCACCAACTTCGAGCAGGTGGGCGTTCCGAACATTCCTTCCGGAACGAACTACTACGGCGTGATAGTCAACTTTGCCGGCTCGACCACCTACTCAGGCACCGTTAGCCTGGTGCAGGGCTCGGTACCCACGTCCACTCCTACAGGCTCTCCCACTCCCACGGGGGGCCGCCAGCCAGGTGACCCAGGCTACCAGAACTACGCCGCGCCTAACGGCCTGGGTACTTCAGCCGGAGAGCCTTCTATTGGCGTCAACTGGAAGACCGGGCGTGTTATGTTCGAGTCGAACATCCAGACCCTGCGCGTCACTTTTGATATTACCTGCTCGCAGGCCATTTGGGAGGACAAGAGTGCTCCTACGTCGGCAACCAGTCTCGACCCTATCCTGTTTACAGATTCCATAACAGGTCGCACCTTCGTCCACCAGCTTACTGGAAATGGCGGCCTCTCTTCCTACACAGATAACGATGGCGACACCTACACGCCCAGCGACGGCGGCCACCTGAACGAGAGCGCCGACCACCAGACGATCGGCGGAGGTAACTACGCGCTCGGAGGACCCCTGCCTCTCCCTGCCCAGCCCTACACCCACGCGGTTTATTACTGCGCCCAGGGTGTCGCCGAAGCAGCATGCGCCCGCAGCGATAACGGTGGCCTGACCTACAACCCCGGCATACCTATCTATTCCATTGCCACTTGCGGTGGCTTGCACGGCCACGTCAAGGTCAGCCCGGACGGCACAGTCTATGTGCCCAATAAGGGGTGCGGCGGCCTACAGGGTGTTGCCGTGTCCGATAGCAACGACCCAGTAAGGCAGAACGGCCAGGGCTGGGTGGTACGAACGGTTCCCGGCTCTCACCCAGGCAATACCGACCCGTCGGTGGGCCTTGCCCTGGACAACACCCTCTATATGGGTATGCAGAGTAATGAAAATGGCAACACCTATGCTAAGATAGCCGTCTCTCAAGACCGCGGCCTGACGTGGACAACACCCTTCGATGTGGGCGCGGCCTTCGGCATACAGAACGCCGTCTTCCCGGCCGTGGTGGCAGGGGACGGTCCTCGCGCTGCTTTCGCCTTTATCGGCACATCCACACCTGGCGACTATCAGAACAAGCTGACCTTCCGCGGCGTGTGGCACCTCTATGTAGCCCACACTTATGACCGTGGCGCGCACTGGACTACCGTTGACGCCACACCTAACGACCCGGTGCAACGCGGCTCGATTTGTACAGGCGGCACCACCTGCGGCAGCGACCGCAACCTGCTCGACTTCTTCGACATCACGGTAGACAAATTTGGCCGCGTTCTAGTGGGCTATGCTGACGGCTGCATCGGCGGCTGCGTAAACGGCACAACCAACTCGTTCACCGACCTCGCTACTATCGCTCGCCAGAGTGGTGGACGACGCCTCTTCGCTCAGTACGACCCAGTCGAGCCTGCCAGGCCTAACGCTCCCATTGACGTGAGGGCAGTAAAGAGCAACACAACGGTGCGAGTAACATTCACGGCACCCGACACCGGCGGCTCTGCCATCACGCTGTACAGGGTCTATCGCGGCACGACCCCTGCAAACCTTCAGCCGATAGGCACTACCACAACGACTACATACAACGACACGCCTGTTGATCCCGCTACTGTCTACTATTACCAGGTCAGTGCGGTGAACGCTCAGGGCGAAGGCGAGCGCTCATGCCCCGTGGCAGCTGCGGCGGTAATTGTGCAGAACCCTTGCCTCCTGCCCGGAGCTAAGGTCGCCGACGATCCCGCAGGGGACGTTGTCGGCGGTAGCGCCAACGCCGATATAGACTTGCGCGAGCTGTTCGTCGCCGAGCCGTACTTTGGCGCAGGCGTCAACAAGCTCGTCTTTACCCTACACCTGGAAAACCTGTCCACGATCCCGCCTAACCGCACCTGGGCGATCCTCTGGAACTCTACGGACCCGGCACAGCCCCTGCGGAACTTCGTCCGAGCCAAGTCCAACGCCGGTGGCAGCCCGAGTGCTGTTACCTACGACTATGGGCGCGTGGAGGACACCAGCAATATGCCCACGCCCCTCGGGCCAGCCGATAACGGTAGCCTGAGCCAGGTCAGTAATACCATCGCCATTACCATATCGAACAGCCTAGTGGGCAATCCCAGCGCCGGCACGAGCTTGGGTGCCCTGGACGCCAGGACTTTCGCCGCGCAGGGCGACGGAACCTTCACTAAGACGGCGGCTGCCGACTCCACGGGTGGCACCGAGTACACCCTCGTCGGCAACAACTTTTGCGCCCCGCAGGGTGGTCCTACGGCTACAGTCGTAGCGACGGGCACTCCAGGTGCTTCCACCCGCACATCTACGCCTAATGTTATACCCTCGTTTACCCCTATCGTTATAGCCTCCTCTACGCCTGTTGTTATACCCTCGTTCACCCCAACAATGACAGGCACTCCGCCCACCGCTACGCGAACGGTAACAGGTACTCCACCTACTTCCATCCCCACGTCTACGTCTATCGTTATACCCTCCTTTACCCCCATCGTTATAGCCTCGTCTACCCCTACACTGACAGGCACCCCACCCACCGCTACACGCACAGTTACCGGCACCCCACCGACGCAAACTAGCACCTCGGTGCCTGCCAGCACAGCTACGGTATGCCCGATCCAGTTCACCGACGTACCGACCGACAACACTTTCTACTCATACGTACGCTGTCTGGCCTGTAAACACATCGTGTCCGGCTACCCGTGCGGTGGCACCAACCCGCAGACCGGCGAGGCCGAGCCTTGCGATGCCAACCACAACGCCTACTTCCGCTATAACAATCCGGTCTCGCGCGGCCAGATCAGCAAGCTTGTAAGCAATAGCGCCGGTTTCAACGACGACCCGGGAGCACAGATATACGAGGACGTACCTGTGGGTTCCCCCTTCTACGACTTTATAAACCGCTTGAGCCACCGCTCAGTAATGGGAGGGTACGCATGCGGAGTACAGCCTGATGAGCCATGTATACAACCAGCAAACAGGCCGTACTTCAGACCCTCAGCTAATGCATCTCGTGGTCAGCTATCGAAGATAGTGTCGAATGCGGCAGGGTTCACAGAGGCGCACACCGAGCAGACTTTCGAGGACGTGCCCACAGACAACCCCTTCTACGTCTACATTCAACGCCTGGCATCACGCGACGTCATGCAGGGCTATCCATGCGGCGGCACCAACCCTGAAACGGGTCAAGCTGAGCCGTGCGGCACACAAAGCAGAGCCTACTTCAGGCCCGCCAACACGGTCACCAGGGGCCAGTCATCGAAGATAGTAGCCAATACCTTCTTCCCAGGCTGTCAGACACCTCTGAGGTAACCAGCACAGCAGACCTCTAGCAAGAGCAAGGGGAAACAAAATCGAAAGAAGCAGAAACCAGCCGGGTTTCTGCTTCTTTCGATTCTAAGATGCATCCTCCCTGGCGCAGCTTCCAGCCACCTCTCTGGGAAAGTGCGCTTCTTTCCCAGAGACAAACAAATCAAAACCCTGCGGGTTTTGATTTGTTTGTCTCTCTTAGAGAGGCTAAGAGGTTCATAAAGTTGCACTAGACGGCTGTGCGAGCCGAGCGGCAGGACCTTGCCAGGGCCGGGCAGCACGGGATGCAGCAGTCCGCCTCTTACCTGAGATGTGAGTAATCACCGGCATAGACTGCGCTGCTGTATAATGCAGGTCATGACCGCACAAGCTGAGGTAGTTGAGGCGACGCACGCCGGCAGAGGGACGCAGCATGGCATGACCGGCCTGACTGCTCAGAGGCTTGATATACCCTGGATAATAGCTGCTACGGCGCTGATCACGCTGGCCGTCACCCTCTTCGGCCTCTGGGGCAGCAATGGCCACCTCGCCCCGCCGCTCGACGACACCTTTATCCACTTTCAGTATGCCAGGCAGATCGCTGCGGGGCACCCCTTCCAGTACAATACCGGCGATGCGCCTTCATCGGGCGACAGCGCCTTTATCTACCCCTTCCTGCTTGCCCCCGCCTACCTATTGGGATTAGACGGGCTGAAGGTGCTTATCTACGCCGACCTGCTCAATTTCGCGGCGCACATAGCGCTCGTTGTGCTCCTTTACAAACTCGCGCTGCAGTTGGCCGGGCGGACAGTGGCCCTCCTGAGCGTGACCTTCGTGCTACTCGACGGCAGTCTCAACTGGACCTTCTCGACAGGTATGGAGACGGGCATCTATGCCGCCGCGCTGGTTGCTTTCTTCTATCTGTGCGCGCGGGACCTGCAACGCAGGCGCTTCGGCCCCCTCGTGGCGCTCGGCGCGCTCACCGCGCTGATAAGGCCGGAGGCCCATATCATCGTATCGCTTGCTTGCCTCCTCATAGTGGCCTATCTCTGGCGCTCAGATCGCTTCTCCGCAGGCTACTTGCTGCTGTTGCTGCCGGTAGTTATAGGGCTGCTGCCATATGGTCTGAACATCGCCATGACAGGCAACTGGCAGTACAACACCGCTGCCTCCAAGTCGGTGCTTTATTTACCCTACACGCCACTGCATGAGAAGCTGTCACTTATCGTCGGCTACGCGGTGACCGCTGTGAAGAATATATACTTCGGCACGGACATAGGCAGGTCACCCTTTCCCCTGTTCGCCGCTACCCTGGCGGTGGCAGGGGTGGGCATTGCTGTGGCTCCTACTACTCCCACTACTCCCTCTACACGGCATTTCCGGTTCCTGAATCTCCTCATGGCGCTGACGCTCATCCTGGGCATCATGCTGGCCTTTCTGCTCCCTCCTATCCACTTCTATCGTTACAACCAACCATACGACGCCTTCTTCTACTTCTTCTTCGCAGTAGGGCTGGCTGCGTTAGCCAGGCTTGCCGCCCGCGCAGCCTCACCCGGTGGGGTCGCCTCCGAGGGGCCGGCGTTTGCCGGCAGGTACTCTGTGCTCGTCGCTGGGTCTGTGGTCGCGGTATTGCTGCTGCCGCAGTTTGTCACCTACTTCTTCGCCTTCAGCGACAGCACACGCGACATATATTATCAGCAGATGGCTTTCAGCGAGTGGGTCAAAGAGAATACGCCCGCCGACGCCCGCATCGGCGTGAACGATACGGGCGCCCATAAATACATGGCCGACCGCTACATCATCGACCTGATAGGGCTCACCTATAACCCCCTGCGCGGAGCCTATTTCAGTGGCTGGGGCACCATCTACGACACCCTAGCTGGTCTCCCCGAAAAAGAGAGGCCTACCTACCTGCTGATCCACCCCGACGTTTTTATCACCGGGATACCCGACAGCGTGGGCCAAAAACTGCTCACACCTATCTACTCCATCACTGTGCAGAACCCGATCATCACCGCAGGCCCTACCGAGGTGCTGTACAAGATCAACTGGGAGTACGCCCTGCAAGAGCCACGGCAAACCTACCTGTTGCACCAGGGCCTACAGACGTCCTATGACACGCTGAACGTGGGCGACCTGGAGGACGAGCGGAGGCACGCCTACAGCACCACAGCAAGACAGAGCCAGCTTCCCGAGCCAAAGTCGATCGTGACCACGAGCAGCTACGGCAAGAAGCAGTTCGCCCTCAGCGAGAGCGGGCGGCGACATACTGGACGGGAAGAGTTCACGGTCAACAGCGTGCCAGGGAAGGCCCTGACAGTGGTAGCCAGGTGCAGGCTGGACAACGACGCCGACCAGACAACCATGGTGTGGGCCAACGGCAAGCAGGTGGGCCTATGGAAAGAGCACAATGACCGGGGCGGATCGTGGCAGGAGTATGAGTACACCATCCCAGCCGAGTTCATCACCGGCAGCCGGACCAGAATAAGCATTGACGCCACTTTCGATCCAGGAGGGCCCGGCTTCACCAGCTACCGCTATTGGTTCTATGGGCCGTGACGTGGTGAGGGCGCTTCGGATTGTTGCTCCGGGGGTTCGCCCGAATAGGGACGCTCCTTACGGCATGTTGTCGCGCCTGCGTCTCCTCCGGAAGCGTGATCTGTATACAATTATCCTATTGCTCTGCGCGCTGCTAGCCTTCGCTCCGGGCTTGCGCGCATATTTCCTGGCCGACGACTATGTGCTGCTGTCGTGGACGCGAGCCCAGACACCGGGCGGCGTGCTTGGCTTCTTCGATCCGCACACCACCTGGTTCTACCGTCCCCTCGTGAAGCTCTTTTACTGGTCTTTTCAGGGTAGCTTCGGCCTCCACCCGCTCCCCTACCACATCTTCTCGCTGGCAATGCACGGGCTAAACTGCGCTTTGCTTTACCGTCTCGTTCGACGGCATAGCGACACGTTGGGTCGGGTAGCGGGCATCACAGCGGGGCTGCTGTTCGCGCTCAACCCGCACAGCGCAGAGAGCGTCTCGTGGATAGCCTCGGCAGGCGACCTGGGGGCAACGGCCTCCATACTTGGCTCACTCCTGC
>JALYYZ010000333.1 GCA_030945985.1 Chloroflexota bacterium | reverse complement strand
ATTGAAAGCTGTACCACCGCATCAGTTCTGATCGCCATTGAGTAGTTGCCGCTTTCGGTCCGTATTTCACCCTCCCATCTAATCGAGGCATGGTCATAAATCGAAATGACGTACAAAGCCACGCGTGAGGCGTGACAAAAACGGGCCAAAATCAGGCGATTCTGCTCCCTTATTGTCCTTATCGTGCGCAAGGCCACGCGTGCAAAATGAATTATGACCATGCCTCAGCTAAATAGTGAGTGTTCTGTTGCATCATTGCTCACATATTGCTCACATAAGGTGAGCAATGATGTACTATCCAGACTTTGCTGGAGAGGTACCAGATAGAAAGAGCTATGCCAGAGCAGACCAATCCATATAGCACCCTCCAGGTAACGCGGGATGCCTCTATTGAGCAGATCGAGGAGTCATACGATCGGCTTTTCGACCGCTACGAACCGAAGGCCCATGCGGGCGACCCATTCGCCATTAGCAAGCTCAACCAGCTAAACGACGCTCGTGAAATCTTGTTGGACCCTGCTCAGAGGGCCGAGTTAGACGCGCGGCTCTCCGGAGCGGCTGCTACCCTGGAGCCTGTGGGAGCGAGGAGTGAGCCCGTGGGCGGCAGCGACACCATACGCATGCGTCGCAGGGGGCCACAGCGACCCCGGACTGTGGCGCCGGCTCCCAAACGTTCTATCATATTGCCCCTGGTGGTCTCAGGCGCCTTTGCCGTCGTGGTGCTTGCGCTGGCTGCATACCTGGCTTTCAGAAACCAGGGCCTTCCACCCGCCGTGCCTGCATCCGCTGCCGGACAGCCCACCGATGTTGTGGCGACTGTGAACGGCGTGCCGATCTATCGGAAGGATTTTGATAAAAGGTTGGCGATAGATAAGAACACCTCTATCTCTGACCCGCTTTTTCAGCCCTTCTTCAACAATTTCCAGGGGGTCACCGGCACTCGCGCACTCGACGCTTTGAAGTATGACGCGCTCGATAAGCTGGTGAACCTGGAGGTCATACAGCAGCAGGCAAAGAAGGAAGGGCTCTTCCCGAATAGCAGTCAGGCGCAACAGTTGATTGCCGATACAGAGGCCCAGGATAGCAAGAGCCTCAAGGCGGGGCAAACCTTCACCGACTCTCTCAAGGAGCGCGACCTCACCGAGGATGAGTATGACCGTAACGTCATACGTGATGTCGTATACGAAGTGATGGCTAACGAGCACCTGCCGAAAACAGGCACGGGCGACCAGCGCACAGAAGGCTTCATCAAGTGGATATGCACGACGCGCCAGAGCTACCAGGTGGACTTGCGCTTGACCTTCATTGTCAAAGAGAATACGCCGTGTAGCAGTGGCTTGCCGAGCGATCTGCCGTTGCCCATCCCAGCCGATGCAGGTGGCACGCCAGGCACTGTAGGCACGCCAGGCGCTGTGGGCACTGCGGCACCACTGCCGGGTGACGAGCCCACGCAAGTTCCCCCGATATCTCCGGCCCAGCCTCCGGTTGCCGGTTCTACTCCGGTGAAACCCTGATATGAATGAGCCTACGTACAGCCAACTCCTCGAGGTGGCAACAGGCGCTGCCCGTACTGCCGGCATGATCGCCCTAGATGGCTTTCGCGGGGAGCTAGAGATACGCTCCAAGGGTGGCACGGACATCGTTACGCAGTTCGACACCGCCGCCGAGAGCGCGACTATCAGCTATATCAAGCAGCGCTTCCCTGAGCACGGATTCCTCGGTGAGGAAGGCGGGGCCAGCCATATATCGGGCGACGAGCTTGCCTACACTTGGATCATCGACCCTATCGACGGCACGCACAACTATGCCATGGAGCTGCCATTCTGGTGTACATCAGTGGCGGTGACAGGATCGGGTGACCGGGTCTTGGCCGGAGCCATCTTCGACCCGGTGCATGACGAGATGTTCACAGCGTCGCTGGGCGGCGGAGCCTATCTAAATGGCACGGCGTTGCATATGCCTGATGTGATGAACGTTAGTGAGGCTATACTCTCCTCCGATATCGGGTACGAACCTGATGTCGCGCGCACCATGCTCTTGCTGGCAGGCTATGTTCAGCCTCGCGTCCGCCGCTTGCGTCTGCTCGGCTCTGCAGTCTTGTCTCTGGCGTATGTAGCTGCCGGACGTTTCAGCTCTTACTACCATCTGAGTTTGCAGCCCTGGGACATGGCAGCCGCATCCCTGCTGATTCGTGAGGCGGGAGGGGTTGTCACTGGCTGGGAGGGCGAGCCACTGGGCCTCCACCAGGGCAGCGCCGTGGCCTCGTCGCGCGCACTGCACGCTGACTTGCTGGTGTTATTGCATGAGGGATCATCAGCGGACCGGATCTGATGCTGCTTTTGTCCCTCCTGCTTCGTTCCAGTATAATTGATGGTTAGAGCATCAATTATACTGAGGAGTGTGCCGTGGATAGCAAGCAGATGGAAGGATCGTCGCAAGGGGTAGCGGAAGCACCGGGGCTACGGCCTAAATTGCTGCTGGTAGACGGGCACGCCCTCGTTTACCGAGCCTACCATGCCTTGCCCCCTGACCTGCGCACTTCTAGCGGCGAGGCTACCAACGCTGTGCTCGGTTTCACCCAGATGATGCTCGATACGCTTCGCAACCAGGTGCCCAAGTATGGAGTGGTAACGTTCGACAAAGGCCGCACCTTCAGGCACGAGGCGTCAGCCGACTACAAGGCCCAGCGCGGACCTATGCCCGACGACTTGCGCGACCAGATGAGCCGGGTGCGCCAGGTGGTCGAGGCGCTGGGTCTGCCTATTGTGGAGCTTGCGGGCTACGAGGCTGATGACCTGATAGGCACATTGGCAAAGGAGGCCGAAGAAAAGGGCCTCGATACATATATACTCACAGCGGATACCGACCAGCACCAGCTTGTGACCGAACATGTCTATATGATCGCGCCTGGTGGGTGGAAGCAGCGCTTTTCTGATGCAAAGATCTACGATAGGCAAGCTGTACTTGACCGTTATGGCTTCGAGCCTACCCTGGTGCCTGACTACAAGGCGCTCGTGGGCGACAAGACAGACAATATCCCCAACGTTCCGGGCGTCGGTGAGAAGACCGCTACCGCGCTTCTGGTCCAATATGGCAGCCTCGAGGGTATATACAGGCACCTTGACGAATTGAAGCCGAAGGTGCAGGAGTCGCTTCGCGCTCACGCCGAGCAGGCCAGGCAAAGCAAGGAGCTTGCGACTATAGTACGTGATGCGCCGGTGTCTCTCGACCTGGAGAAAGACTGCCTGGGAGGTTTCGACAAAGAGCGCTTACTGAAGTTGCTACAAGAACTTGAGTTTCGTAGCCTGGTACCCAAAGTCAACCAGGTCGAGGCGCTGCTGGGTGGCGGGCCACAAGAGCCGGCGCAGGTACAGGATACATCCGCAAGGGCGGGAGGCAGCACATCTTCTAAACCAGGTAGCCTGATGCAAAGAGATATGTTCAGCACTGAGGTACACGAGCCAGAGCAGGCCGCAGGCGGGCTGGATCTCGCCAGGCGCTCACCCGTGTCCGCGCTCAGTGTTGAGGATGCGCGCGTACTGGCGGGTGTGCCTTTGCAGGTCTTTATCATTACTGACCGTGAGGCCCTCGGCAGTCTGGTGGAGCAGTTGCGCCAGGTGGGCCGCTTTACTGTGGACGTCGAAGCCACTTCGACGGACGACATGGACGCGCAACTGGTAGGTATCTCCCTCACCCCTGCCACACCCTTGGGTGAGGTGGAGCAGTCGTACTATATTCCCGTGGGCCACCTTGATCCTGAAGAGAAATCCGTTTCCAAGCTGCTGGAGCCGCAGCTCTCTCTCGCCGAAGTGCGTGAAGTGTTGGCTCCTCTCATGGCCGATTTCTCGGTGCTGAAGGACGCGCACAACAGCAAGTACGATATGAAGGTGTTGGGGCGAGCCGGTCTGCCTGTTGACGGCCTCGGCTGCGATACGATGATTGCAGCGTACCTGGTCGGCGAGACGGGCATAAGCCTCAAAGACCTGGCGTTCACCAAGCTCGGCATCCAGATGGTGCCTATCAGTGAGCTAATCGGCAAAGGTCGCACGCAGATCACTATGGACCAGGTGCCCGTACACTTATCCGCGAGTTACGCCGGGGCTGACGTGGCGATAACTGAACGCCTGCGGCACGAGTTTACGCCTCGCCTCGAGAGCCAGGGACTGTTAAAGCTCTTCACTGACATCGAGATGCCGTTGGTGAGCGTGTTGGCCGACATGGAGATGGTCGGTGTGGCTATCGACGTCCCCGGTCTGCAAGGGCTTTCTACAACCCTGCACAAGAAGATGGAGGAGCTTCAAGCCGACATTTACGTTGAGGCAAAGCACCCCTTCAACATCAACTCGCCCTCTCAGCTTGGAACGGTGCTTTTCGAGGAATTGCAACTTCCTGGCCGCAAGCGCACCCAGACAGGGTACTCCACCGACCGGGAGGTGCTCGACAGCCTGCGCGGTCTGCACCCTATCGTTGACCTGGTGGTCGAGCAGCGGCAGCTTTACAAGCTCAAGAACACCTACATCGACGCCCTGCCTTTGCTGGTGCGCAGAGACACGGGGCGCGTGCATACGTCCTTCAACCAGACGGTTGCCTCGACCGGGCGGCTGTCGTCGAGCCAGCCTAACCTGCAGAACATACCGATTCGCACGGAGATAGGCAGGGA
>JALYYZ010000332.1 GCA_030945985.1 Chloroflexota bacterium | reverse complement strand
TCATATTTTCTCGCGCGCGACGGCTTTATGCCGCACCAGTACTCATTCAGGGGCGACCGCCTGGCCTTCTCATGGGGTATTGTGACCCTCGCTGTGCTGGCGTGCGTGCTCATAATCGCTTTTGGTGGAGATACAACGGCGCTGATACCGCTTTATACCGTGGGTGTGTTCAATTCATTTACCCTCTCACAATCAGGAATGGTTGTGCGCTGGTGGCGGCTGCGCACTCCCGGTTGGCAGCGTAGCATGGTGATGAACGGCCTCGGCGCTATTGCCACAGCCGTAGTGCTCGTAATGTCGGCCGTGACCAAGTTCGCAGCGGGTGCGTGGATAGTGATCGTCCTGATCCCCATATTGATCGCTATGTTCCTGGCGATCAATCGACATTACAACCGCGTCAAAGGCGAAGTTGCGATGGTTGGTCCTTTTATCAAACCTCAAGACTTCAAGCACACCTTCATCGTACCTGTGTCAGGGCTAAACGCTGTGACCATGCAGGCGCTGGCTTATGCACGCTCGCTGTCAAAGAACGTTACTGCGGTTCATATCAGTGAGGGTGAGGATCCTGAAGAGGCGCGCCGCTTTAGCCAGCAGTGGCAAGAAACCCTCTCAGATAGTGGCATCGACCTGGTGATCATTGAGTCGCCTTACAGGTCTCTGCTGGGCCCTCTGCTCTCGTACATAGACGCTCTCGACCAACAGAGCCCCGACGACACCGTAACGATTGTGCTACCTGAAGTGCTGCCGTCAAAGTCCTGGGAATACTTATTGCACAACCAGAGCGCACTGAGACTGAAAGCGGCATTGTTGTTCAGGCCGAACACCGTAGTTGCCGACGTGCCACACCTCCTGGGCAGAAGGGATGGAGCGGCTGCTCTTGCTCGTCGGGGCATGCTTGCAGCCTTTCCATTGGGACCACTGCTTACACTGTTGGGAGTGCTCTTTTTGGTCTACCTGTTCTTCTTCAGACGCTAGGATCTTATAGATCCTAGCGCCCTATCTTGATCTGAAGATCTCATAAAATGAGATCACATAGGAAACAAAGAAGAACAAACAGTCGAAGCCGCCAGGGGCTTCGACTGTTTGTTCTTCTTTGTTCTGATATTCTCGATGGATAGAATTGAAGCGAGAGTTGAAGAAGTGCTAATGCATCTTCCAGCGGCCTCTTGGGAAAGAGCACTGGTTTCCAAAGACAAACAAATATGACCCCGCAGGATCATATTTGTTTGTCTTTCTTTCCAGGGCCAAAAGGTCTATGAAGTTGTACTAGGGGCGCGGCCTAAAGCCCGGCGGCGGTAGCAGACTCAGGGTGCCTAACAGAGTACGCGCCAGCAACGCCTGGCCCTGGGGGTTGAGGCTGCCGTCAGGCCCGGTGAGGCTCACCTTTTGCTTGTAGTTGGAAGCCCGGTCAAACAGATCGCGGAAAGACCTCTCTATATCGACCAGAAGCTCTCCACTTTCCGAGGCTGCCTCTCGAATAGCACGGTTGTATGCCTTTACAACGGCGTTAACGGGATTCTGTAGATCATTACCAACCAGTATGGTGGTCAGCAACAGACAGTTTACGCTGTTCTCTCTGAGTAGGTTCACCGCAGCCCGGTATTCGTGTGTGAATGTTTCCAAACGCTCCAGCTTTAATTCCGGTGGTGCGCCTACATCGGACCTGGGTCCCAGATCACGCGGATCAATCCGATACTCCGGCCCAAGAGCAAGCTCCCCCTCATCTTCAATCTCTGCTAATCTCTGCCTGTACTCTTCCAACAGAGTGCGCGCTACCGGCTCTCGCATGGCGTCTGTTAGACCTATACCTATCACGAGCCAATCCGGGCGCGAGGAGATCAGGGCGGGTAAAGCAGCCTGTAGTCCGGTTGCGGTCTGCCCCTGGGCGCCCACACTCCCAAGATTAATCTGCATTCGAGGGTAAAACCGCGAGAGAACATCAGCAACCACGCCAACATAACCTGGGTCATCGCGAGAGGTGTGGTCGCCTATAAAGACTACTGTCTGGCCTGGCTGCAAATAGACGGCACGAGCCTTTCCGTCGCCCTGCGGCTCGTGGGGCGGTAAGTTTTGCATCTCTTCCTATTGGGTGATATTGCCCGTAAAGTCACCTTGCACAACGGCCCGGTCTGCAGCCGGATCACCTATGAGAAAGAGGGTCACGCCCGCATGGTCCTGCGACATGGCAGTTGTGACAGTAAACTGCTCGTTGTCGCTCTGTGGGCCATTGTAGGCGCGCGTAGAGCGTGTCACCAGGAAGTTAAAAACTTGCCCCGTGTTCATCGTGAGCTGTATATTGTCGCCCGACCTGGCCGCTTTAAAGAGGGCAGCATTGTTATCGTTGTAGGGCAAATAAAGAATATGATTTGCAAAGGTACCGTCTATCCATGTAGCGATACCAACGTCGGGAGAGGGCTTCCAGTCCGGCAAGAGGCTATCACCCGCCTTTATTAGGAAACTCGCGGTGCCAAACTTCAGTTGAACAGGCACTCTTGAAACTATACCCTGCTCGCCTGCAAGAGCCACCGCCGTGCGTGTGGCATCGGTAGAGGGTAAAAGACCGGCTGTTGTGGCTGTCGTCTGCGGAGCTACCGTGCCTGTGGGTTGAGCCGTAGAGACCGCTACGGTAGCGGTCACAGAGCTTGTCACCGCCGTGTTTGTGCTGGCGGTACCATTTTGCCCCGATCTAGAAGGTGTCGGCGTGCCACCCTGATTCGCGCCACCGGGCGAGTCACTCGGCTGGTTAAGGGTGACGGTGACCGCGCTGTTGTTGTTAGTCGTGGTGTTCTGGGTCGCCGGTGGCGCAGCCGGATGGCTCGCAAATGCGTTGAAGATAGGCCCTGAGACCAGGATGGCCACAAAGAGAAGGATGATGGCAGGGAAGACTAGCTGCCTCCATGTGGTTGGTACCAGGGTAGAGACATCCGACGTGTCGGTGCCATGCCCACCATGCGCGTCCGCATGAGCATCATGTGCCGTGGCGCCACCAGCCGGCATATTCGCGCTGCTGTGAGAAGAATGCCCCGTTGTGCTAACGTCACCCGCAGCCGCCTGGTCGGGTGGCGTGCCGGTCGATATGGGATCATTGTTGCTGTGCGTCATTCGCTACGCCCCTGTATGGTTATCTACGGTTTTCTAAGGAACTCTGTTCGAAAGCTTCACGGCGGGTAGCCAGAACTGATGTAACTCGCGGTCGGGGAAATCTACTAGATCCAGCTTTATGTCGAAATAAGGGATAAAGACCTTGTGCCGGCCGAGAGGTAACTGCAGGGTTCCTTCACCGGCGTCGCCTGTTACTATCTTACCTGATGCAGTCAAACCATCGCTATTCATGAAGTAGACGAGTAGCCCCCGTATGCCCTCACTCGCTCGATACCTGCTGTTGTTGCCGGCATCGTAGAAGAGCCTGAATTGCGCGGTGGCAACAGAAACGCTATCTTGCTTTGGCGGCAGTTGAATCACTACCACAGGTGCATTTTCCGTGCCGACTTTCTTTGCCGGCTGCTCGCTAGAGGCGACTGCTCCCGTCTTTGGCGGATTAGGCACAATAATCACCTGCGCCGTGGGGCTGGGTATGCTTACGTCGGCTGTGGGTGGAATCGCCGGGCTGGGAGCCGCAGGCGCTGTAGCTGCCGGTATTACAGGCACCCCCGTAGCCGCCGGCTTAGTGGCGATCGGCACCTGCTTTGACTGGACAGGCACCGGCACTACAGGGGTGCCTGTAATACCGGCAGCGGCAGGTGTAGGCGGCTGGGCGCCCTGCGTCGGCGTGTTTTGTGCGCCCTTGGTGGGCTGTACAACCACTGTTGGCGGCTGCTCGGCGGGCGTCCCGGTGAAGGCTGGAGCAATGATATTCGTAGCAGTGCCAGGTGGCTGGGGTGCGCCCGGCACCACGGCCAGGCTCAAGTCATAGGTCTGATCTGGACCCCCCAGGTCGCCGGCGTTCTTGACCTGGGCGTAGTAAAAGTCGTCGCGTCGTGGGTAAAAATCTATGCGAGAGGCTACGCCGTCTCCGCCATCATCATTCTGTGCAAGTATAGTGCGCCCATCGCTGTCGAAGAGATACATGTAAGTATCGAGGCCCACACCCAGATTGGAGGTCCTGATTGTGTATACTTTGCCCGCACGGGCGTAAAATTTCACCCAGTCGGCGTCGGACGCCGGGCAGATGCTATGATGCTGAGTTGTGCCTATGAGAATTAACTTGGCTGCATCAGGTATGCCATCCGGTTCGTAGCTGTCGTTGCACGGAGCAGCAGTGGGCGTAGGGCTATTGGGATTCGTCGTTGGGGTGGCTGAAGGAGTACTGGTAGAAGGCAACGCACCCGTTGAGCTGAAGCCGACCGTATATTGATAACCAAAACCTCCACCACCGCTCTTATCACGAATGCGCAAGTAGTAAACGTCGGTGCTGGTGAAACTGTAGTCGATACGTGAGTATAGGCCCTGCCCCGGCTGGTAATCGTCGTTCTCCGCCAACCGGTGGCCCGTAGAGTCGTACAGCGTTATAACGGTATCTACTGACCCTGCCAGATCTTTAGTGAAGAGGGTGTAGATCTTACCTGCGCTCGCGCTGAATGTGACCCAATCGACATCACCGACCGGACAGAGCGTATGGATCTGCTCGGTGTTTAACTGTATCGGCCTGGCGGTGTCTACGGTGTTGTCGGGCTCATAAGGGTCTGAGCACGCAATCACCGTGGGCGTAGCCGTCGAGCCGGTACCAGGAGTGTTGGTAGGGGTGCTGGTTGGGACAGAAGTTGAGGCTACGGAGAAGGTGTAAAGAAATGGCGCTCCGGGCGCCCCGCCATTGTTTGCATCTACGATTTGCACTCTGAATATACCGCTGCTGGTGGGGCGGAAGTTGATGATGCTGCCACGCGAGCCTGGGTTGTTGTCTTCTACGATCTGGGAGTTACCGGCGTCATACAGCCTGAGGATAGTATCCACCTGTGTACCCACAGGGGTAGTCTGAAGCGTGTACGTAAAGCTTGCGCTCAGACTCAGAGAGATCCAGTCCTGGTCTCCTGAAGGGCAGAGGCGGTGCAGTACAGTAGTGTTGACTGCCTGGGTGGTGGCTGTGGAGGGGTCATTGTCCCCTTCGTAAGGGTCTGAGCAGGCCGTCGAGTCGGGCGACTTGGCCTCTGCTGCAAAATCGCTGCCCTGGTCGCTGTCCTGGCCATCAGGATAGCGTTGCAGTGACTTGTCGCCATCGGCGGCCGGCAGATTAGGGGTGTTAGCCTGGAAAAAATAGCGGCTGAAGTTAGCATATTCCGGCCAGTTTGGGTTTGGAGGGCCACCGAAGTTTACAACGTCAATTACCTGATCGCTGGGCGAGGAGGTAGTTAAACCTAGAAAATCGTTGCGGTCGAGACCTGTCATACCTATCTGCCCACCCGGGAGTTGGCTGGCCCCGATCGCCTTCAATTCACCGGCGCCTATCGTCGGATTTGCAATGCCCGCCAGAGACTTGCAGGACTCATGATTGCAAATACTGTAGCTCACAAGGCTTATCACAACGGAACTGGTGTTGTAGAGCTCGAAATATTCGTTTCCCGGGGTCTGACTGTCGTAGATCTCGTTGATGACGAGCCCATTAGGGCTGGACGTGTGGATGAATGGCACGACCTGGTTCGCGTTGGCGCTATGGATCAGCAGAAGGCTAATCAGCGCCGTGATGACGCCAAGTGTAACAAGACGGGAAAATGAGTGGGTGCCTGAGGGACGGCGCGGCATAAGCTTTGGATTCTCCATTTTGCGCCCGGTTGACGGTAAAAATAAGGGCATGCAAAGGGTCACACCCAGAGTGACTATGCAGAGTAAAGCAATGCGCAGGCACACGCTAATATACCCGATTTAGGTATACGTGTCAATTTGAGCGAGCTAGTACAAGCCGGTAATGTTGCCTTGCTCATCTATATCCATATGCGCGCCGGCCGGATCGGAGGGCAGGCCGGGCATTGTCATCATATCGCCACATATCGGGTATATGAAACCGGCTCCCGCAGAAAGCTTGACCTCGCGAACGGGCAGGGTAAAGCCGGTGGGCCTCCCCTTCAACCTGGGGTCGTGCGACAGCGAGAGGTGAGTCTTCGCCATGCAGATTGGCAGCCCGGCAAAGCCCAGGCGGGTAAAATCGGCGATCTTTTCTTCAGCTTCGGGCGTATACTCTACCCCATCTGCCCCGTACATACCGAGAGCTATTGCTTCTATTTTCTCTTTGATGGGTAGTTCCAGGCCATAAAGGAAGCGGAAGCTTGCGGGTTGCTCGGTGGCTCTCACAACTGCTTCGGCTAATCTGGCTGCGCCGGCTCCGCCGTCTGTGAAATGAGTGCTGGGTACGACTGCTGTAGCCCCTGCTTGTAAGCCCACACGTTCTATGAGTGCCCACTCGCGCTCGGTGTCTGTTGGAAAGGCATTGATAGCCACCACAACCGGGAGGCCCATACGGCGCACATTCTCTATATGGGCTATAAGGTTCACACTTCCCTCCTCAAGTGCCTGCAGATCCTCCCTGGTGAGCCCTGGATCGAGCGGCTTACCGGCCACGATCTTGAAACGCCCCGAATGCATCTTCAAGGCACGCACTGTAGCTACAATTACAGCGGCGTCCGGCTTGAGGCCACTGACGCGACATTTGATGTCGCAGAACTTCTCGAAGCCCATGTCAGCGCCGAATCCTGCTTCGGTAATAAGGTAGTCAGTGCTCTTTATTCCAATGTAATCGGCAAGGATAGAGGAGTTGCCGTGTGCAATGTTGGCAAAAGGACCGCAGTGGACTAAAGCGGGGGTGCCTTCCATCGTCTGCATCAAGTTCGGCTTGATAGCATCCCTCATCAGCACCGTCATGGCCCCTGCGGCGCGAAGCTGTTC
>JALYYZ010000315.1 GCA_030945985.1 Chloroflexota bacterium | reverse complement strand
AATGTTTGGCGTGGTGGCCCTCTTTGTCGTGTGGAACGGAGGACTCTTGATGCAGTATGCTCTCTGGTGCTCCCCCCAGCGACAGGGGCTCGACTGGGCGCTGGCGCTGCGTGGGCAACTGGAGATGCCGGGCAAAGCGAGCGGCCTTATCTGGGACTTTATCACCAATCGCGCCAAGTTCTACAGGAGTACGCCGAAGTGTTAGTGGATAGTGGATAGTGGTTGGTGGTTGGTGGATCAACTTTTAACCACCAACCACTATCCACCAACCACTCGTCAAGAGAGGTAAAGTGATTTGATTTCTAAGAGGCTCTGTGATGCGGTTATCTGCCCTGCCTGGTCTGTCGACCCGCGTCACCCCAACATAGCCGCCGAGAACAGGCTGCTGGAGAGCGCTGTCCCAGATGCCTCTGTGGGCAGCTCCGCAGATGGAGGGGTAGTGCGCTGCCCTCATTGCTCGCGCCTTTACCGGCTGCATGGGAATGGCTACATCGATTTGATGCCTCCACGCAGGGAGGAGCACACCTCGCACTACGTTCTGAACGAGACCGAGTTCGAGGCCGCCCTCGACTACAAACGGATCGGCGTCCCCCTCCTGGGCGCGGGCGTGCGCCAGCGTGCCATCCGGCGTATTTTGCGCCTGGAGCCGCATGACCGACTGATCGAACTGGGCTGCGGCAATGGTAAATTCGTCTACTGGAACCGCGCCCGGGTCGATTGGGCCGTTGGGGTTGATCCTGCCCCTCTCTTTGCTCTCGATGCCCTCCGCTCGGTCGACCTAGTGCTCGCCGATGCACGCGATCTGCCTTTCGACGATGCCGCTTTTACAGCAGCTATGTCGATCGACGTGCTGGAGCATCTGACAATGCCTGATATAGAGCGCTACCTGGGAGAGGCGCACCGCGTGCTTGCGCCGTGTGGGCGGCTCTTCCTCTTCTCAAACACCCGTGAAGGCTCGCGGCTCGATTTCATAGTGCGCAGCGCGCGCAGGCTCTCGCGCTGGCTCGGCGAGCGCGGCGTGCTCGACGACAGCCGTGACCGACTCCGCAAAGGCGATCATGTAAAGGCGATCAGTACCTACCCCGAGCTTGAGAGCGTACTAAACGGGTGCGGCTTCCGCGTGGAGAAGGTGGTCTTCTGGAACGGCCTCTTCCAGAGCCTAATCGAGAACCTATTGGTGAAGCTGGTCGAGTCGGCTATGCGGCGGAGGAAGTCATCCTCTGCAAAGAGTTCCATCGAGAGTTCCGGCGAGGACGCTCTCAGGAGCCGTGCTCGGAGTAGGCTAGCCGGGAAAGGGCCTATGTACAGAGCTATGCAATTCCTCACGGAGCTGATGTGGCTCGACCTGGTGCTCTTCGGCAAGTGGCGGGCGGGGCCATATTTCTTGCTGGCCGTCCGCGAGGAAACCTGGTGAGGGTGCTCTATGTGGCCTCGGCGGTCGAAGTGGGTGGCACCTCCGGCGGGGCCACGCACATCGAGGAAGTGGCTTGCGGTCTGCGCAGCCTGGGCCATGAAGTGCTGGTGCTGGCTCGTACGACGCCCGGCGGCCTCGCTCTGCCTGGCGGCAGGCTTCAGTGTGGTGCGCCGTTCCGCCCCCTGCAACCTCGTAAAGAGCTTGCTCTACTGGGATACCGGCAGATTAGTCGTGCCTTCTACCGCTTCAGGCCGCATGCCGTTATGGAGCGCTTCTACAATTTAGCCGGCGCGGGTGTGCTGCTGGCGCACAGGCATGATGTGCCTGCCCTTCTTGAAGTTAACGCACCGATGACCGACCCGCCGGGCAGCACTAAGAGCCGTCTCGACACCTTCTTGCTCGGCTCGATGCGCCGCTGGGCTGTGCACCAGGCGCTCTGGAGCTCGGCTATCGTGACGCCCCTCCATACGACCGTGCCCCCACGGGTACCGCGCAGGCTGGTATATGAGTTGCCCTGGGGTGCCAATGTAGACCAGTTCAGTTCGGAAGTTGGCGTCCGCGACAAACGGCAGTTAGATTCATTGCGTGCTGAGATTGGCCTCGATCCTACTTTGCCTGTGGCAACCTTCCTGGGCAGCTTCCGCGAGTGGCATGGGGTGATGCACTTTGTGCGTGCAGCCAAGCTGCTCCTTGATAGGAGCGCGCCCGTGCAGTTCCTCGCAGTGGGAGGGGGTCCTGAGTTAGAGACGGCCAGGCGTGAGGTGGAGAGTTGGAATCTGCCCAAAAAGCGCTTCTTTTTTACAGGCCCACAGTCGCATGAGCGCGTGCCACACCTGTTGGCCCTCTCCGACATAGGCGTCGCGCCCTTCGACCTTGCCTCCTATGCGCCGTTGCGCCACTTCGGCTTCTACTGGTCTCCACTCAAAGTGTTCGAATATATGGCTATGTCGCTGCCTACCGTGACGATAGATGTAGATCCTCTGAACGGCATCGTGCGCTCTGACCTGGAAGGGCTGCTCTACCCGCCTGGCGATATCGATACTCTAGCCGCAGCCATCGATAAGCTGGCCCGCGAGCCTTCCTTGAGACAGCGGATGGGCGCTTCTGCCCGCGAACGTGTGGTAAGCAGTTACAGTTGGGCTGCCCATTGCAAATCCCTCGACGCCCTGCTCAAAGCAATGACTCTCTCGCCGACGGGACCACAGGAAATCTCTGGAGCTAGGAATTAGATGGCTGACAGCGACATGGATGAGGGGTCGGATATCAAGGATCAGGTCCTAAATGAGGGATCTGGGACCCCAAAGGATCAGAAGTTGGGGTTCGGGAGCCAGATTTCAACGCCTGTCCCCCGACTTTTAACCTCTCGTCAGGAGGATAAAGCCCTAACCACCAACCACCAATCACCAATCACTAACCAGCAACCACTAACCACTCGTTCCTCTACCGTCTGGCTGCTTACCGATGTTTTTCCGCCGGGCGGTGGGGGTAGTGGTTGGAGCACCTTCTATCTGGGCCGGGCGTTGCGCGATGCGGGTTGGCATGTGCGGGTGATGCGCCCTCGGTACGACTGCTCTGTTGTTACCCCGCAGGTGCGTGTTGTAGAATATGGCGAGTTGAATATCGAGGAGATACTTGTTCCCCAGCCCCCCTGGTGGCTCGGCAAAGTGGATGGTTCCATGGCAAGGGCATATACAGGACGTACCGCCACACGCTTGCTAGCCCGCCGGGCCTATATACACGCGCGTCGGGGGGATGCCCAGGTGCTGCATGGCCAGCACGCCATATCGGCTGTGGCCGCTTCGCGCGCTGCCCTGCGCTCGCGCAAGGACGGCCTGTCTGTTGTCTCCGTCGGCACTGTGCGCGACTACTGGCCTCTCTGCCCGGTGAGCACTCGTCTCTTCAACTCTGAAGGGGGCGATTTTGAGTGTCCGGAATGCCACAAGCTTTCGTCATATCTTCAATGCGCCACCTCTAGGGCGAGGAAGGCCTACAGGCTGAAGAAGATGCCGGTATCGCTCGCCAGGTGGGCTGCTACTCGTGCCTCTGCCGGAGAGTTAGCACGGTGCGACGCCGTTATAGGGGTCAGTCGCTATATCACCTCTGAGCTGCGTGGCAGCGGGCGCATAGCCGGCGAGAAGCTGCGCACCATCCCCAATCTCGTGGAGCTGCCAAGCGTAGAGCGGGCCATCTCCGGCCCCTGGCCGCTCAAAGATGTGCCGGCCGACGTGCCTTTCATGCTCTTCGCGGGCAAACTAGACCCCAACAAGGGCGCACAACACCTGCCCGCTGCCCTCCGGGAGGCGGGTGTGGATATGCCTGTGGTCTTTGCCGGTGATGGACCCCTCAAGGGGCAACTGCAAAGTGAGGGCGCAAGACGCGGGCTCGACTTACGCTTTTATGACTGGCTTGATAACGACAGCGTGCTGAGGCTGATGCATAGCGCCCGCGTGCTCCTCTTTCCAAGCGCCTGGCAGGAGCCGCTGAGCAGGGTGCTGCTGGAGGGGTGTGCGTCCGGCGCGGCTATAGTGGCGCTGAACACCGGGGGTACGGGCGACGTACTGGAGCATATGAGGAGCGGCTGGCTGGCCAAGGATATGGCGGACTTCGCCGACGGTGTGTGTCGAGTGGCTTCGGACGATAACCTGAACGTCAGGCTGCGGGAGGGCGCACGGAGGCAGGCTGCGGAGCGCTTTGCTGCCCCACGCGTGGCGTCCGAGATGAGTGAGCTTTACGTCGACCTGCTCGCGAGACACGCGACATGAGGCTGGCCCACTGTGTGCGCGCTATTTTCCCACAGCATGGCTACGGCGGCCTGGAGCGCTCGGCTACGGCCCTGACCAGGCACCTGCTCATGGAAGGCACCGATGTCGACCTCTACACTCGGCCCCTCCCGGCAGGGCAGCCTTTCAGAATGCCACATCTGAGGCTACCTTCGCAGGCACGCTCTGAGCCATCCATGACACCTGGCAGGCTTGCCGTACATGGTATCGACTACGGCTCCTTTCCCCTCAAGCCTAACGGCATACCCGCGCGCCTCACCAACTATCGCACTTTCGTGGAGCGTACCGGCAGGTATATTCGCGCCATGGCATACAAAGGGTATATCGATGGCATCTACGCCAGTGGGCTTTGCGCGTGGGGCGTGCGCCTGGCGTCCGAGTGGGGTGTGCCAATGCTTGCTAACCCGCACGGCATGGAGGAGTTCAAGGTGCGTGATCCCTTTAAGCGCCTCGCCTACGCTCCCTTCCGGGCGTGGGTGCGCGCAGGTTGCCGCGCCGCCGACCGTGTGGTGGCCACCGATGCAGCCATGGTAGATGAGCTAATCCGCTTCCTGGGTGTATCTCGCAACCGCGTGGTGGTATTGCCGAACGGCGTCGACCTCGATGAGATACGCTCCGTATACTCGACATGGCTGCGAGAGAGATTGGCTGCCCGCTGGACATGGCTGGCGAACAGGGAAATATTCAAGGGGATCAGCGTCGGTAGGCTGGAAGAGAACAAAGGGTTCGGCTACTTGCTTCGCGCCCTGGCGTTGGCCGGCAAGGACCCTTCCTTTGGCGAAGACTGGCGCTGGATATTTGTAGGCGAGGGTAGCATGTCTACGCAGCTTGAGGCTTTGTCCAGCTCTCTTGGCCTGGGCGCCAATATCGTCTTCGCGGGCAGCCTCACGGACGAGGAGCTGCACAACCTCTATGCGATGTCTGACCTCTTCGCGCACCCTACCCTTTACGAGGGCAGTTCGCTCGTCACCCTGGAGGCCATGGCCCACGGCCTGCCTGTTCTCGCCAGCGCGGTGGGCGGTATACCGGATAAAGTAATAGAAGGCGAGACCGGCTTCCTCGTGCGCCCGACAGACCCCGACATGCTTG
>JALYYZ010000292.1 GCA_030945985.1 Chloroflexota bacterium | reverse complement strand
CAAGGCTCATGTCTGAGAAGGGGAAATAAGTCAAAAACCGCAGGTTTTTGACTTATTTCCCCTTCTTACCACTGCGTATGTAGGCGAAAAAGAAAACCCTCCTTGAATGAGAAGGGTTTTCTTTTTCGCCTCTATTGCTCTTCTATAACTGGCATGGCCAGTGAGACGGCCTACATTGCGCAGACGGGCCGCTACCTACTGAGAGAGTGAGCGGTCGATCTGGCGCTTCAGTTGGTCCTTGGGAGCAAAGCCGACCAGTCGGTTCACTTCCTTGCCGCCGCTGAAGACGATCAACGTAGGGATGGACGATATGCCGAACTCGGACATTATCGACTCGTTCTCGTCGGTGTTCATTTTGAGGAAGTTTACCTTGCCTGTGTAATCGTGGCTAAGCTCCTCGACGATGGGGCTGACCATCCGGCAGGGGCCGCACCAGGGGGCCCAAAAGTCTACAACTACGGGAACCGGCGATTCGAGCACGGACGTCTGAAAATCTGTATCATTTATACTTTGTACTGTGTGTGTCTCTGGCATTTTGTATAATTTCCTTTCGCTATACAGCGTCGTTGCTAGCGCCACATCTTGCGACGCCCACTAATTATACCCCACCACGCGGTGGCTAGCAAGTATTTTCCACAGTGCGGAGTCTCTTCACAGCAGTTATAGCATGCCTCTCTTATCACTCTTCCAGCAGACGAGCCTCAAGCACCTGGTTACGGCTGAACTCTTTGAGGCGCAGGTAGAAGTCTGCTGCTGAAATAAGCGCATCGAGCGGCAGGAGGCCCACTATCTCGCTCGCCACCACAGGTACGCCGTGCCTCTCGGCCTCCACTCTTACAAGCTCGAAGGCCCTGTGAATGGGGGTTTTGGTGTAGTCGAGCAGGTTCATAGAGACCTGCACAAGCCCCTCTGCCGCGAGGTCTACGCCAAGCGCTTGCACGTTCACCAGGCCCCCACTGCTCTCGCGCAGCCCCCTGGCTATGCTTTTGGCAATAGCGAGGTTTGTAGTGCCCAGGTTCACGTTGAAAGCGATCAATGGGGGTCGTGCTCCCACCGCTGTTGCCCCGGCTGATGGGTGCATGCGTGCCTCGCCATAGTCGGGCTTGCGCTCGGGTGTGCTTATGCTCTCTTTCAGCCCTTCATACTGCCCCTGGCGCACGTCCGGCAGACGCTTGCGAGCGGGTGTCGCGGCCGCTGCAGCATAGAGAAAGACCGGAACGTGGAGTTCCGAGGCTATACGACTGCCTGTGCTCTTCGCTATGTCGATTGCCTCCTCCATACTCATGCCCGAAATTGGGATGAAAGGCACAACGTCCATAGCGCCCATGCGCGGGTGCTCGCCTTTCTGCTTTTCCATGTCGATCAGTTCTACTGCCGTAGCCGTCGCCTGGAAAGCCGCTTCGGCAACCGGCTCCGGAGGCCCTACAAAGGTCAACACTGTGCGGTTGTGGTCGGGGTTGGATGCGATGTCCAGAAGGCGTACCCTGGGTATGGAGCGCACCGTGCCGGCGATCTTCTCTATTACCTCCTGGCTGCGTCCCTCGCTGAAGTTGGGCACGCACTCTACAATCTTCTGCATCTTTGTCCTTCCAAAGTGGCTGCGGCTTCCACATGACTGAATGACTGAATATGAGGAGCTTACTCTTGAGGCTGGTTTCTGCGACCAATAGCGTTTAGAGCGGGCAGACCCGTTATGCTCCCCAGCAGTCCGAGCGCAAGGGTGCCAAGCATACCAACCCACACACTCCTGCCGCTCAATATATAGGTGAGCAACCACGCCAGGAAGGAGAGGCCGGATACTGCGGCGATAAGAGCCACAACCGCGAGGCCGAAGCCGCGCCGTGGAGATATGCGCCGCGAGATTACCAGCAAGAAGGCCACAAAGACCAGCGTCATCACGAACTGGGCGGGAGTGTCGTCGCTGAGAATGGACGAGAAGAAGAAGAACGAGTACATACCCGCGAGCACAAAGCAGAAGCTTACCAGCAGGATGATCCACGGCAAAACCAGGCCATACTCGCGACGCCGCAACGCCTGCCACAACTCCCAGGAGTCTATCTCGCCCAATGGCGGCTTACGTACGTGCCCGCGTCTCGGGCTGCCCTGGTCTGATGCGGTTGGGTTCTGCTCTGGTGTCATATTGAAGATTGCGGGGCAGGTTGTCTACCTAGCGCCTATTCGGCTTACTACCTGGGCGGCAACTCTGTTGCCTGCCCTTGCCGCCTGTACAGGGTCCCGGCTGCTCAGGTATTCTACCACAAAGCCTGCGGCGAAGGCATCGCCCGCGCCAGTGTCGTCACCCACGCCGTTCCTGGAATAAGCCGAGACATGTGCCAGGCTTCCGCTACGTTGCGCCACCATGCAGCCTTTATCTCCAAGTGTAAGCGCCACCACAGGCGAGAGATCAAGCAGCCCTGAGGCTATTTCCTCATGTCCTACTTTGCCGGTCAGCAGAGCACCCTCCTCCAGATTAGGGAAGAGTGCGTCGAACTGTAGTTCATAGAGCAGCCGCCAGTAGTCAGCAGGGCCATAGCTGCTGATAAGGTGGCCGGGGTTTGGGTCGAGCGTGCAGAATGGGACACCCAGCGTGCGTGCTAATCGGAGCGCTTCCAGTGCAGCGGCGCATGGTCCCTCGCGCAGGAGCGAGTAGCCGGTCAGGTGAAAGGCGTCGAGGTTGTGGAACCACTCCGGATCCAGGTCATCCTGGTGGAGGGTCTGGCTTGCTCCCGGGTAGGAGTGCATACGCCTGTTGCCCTGCGGGTCTACCATAACGAGCACTCGCCCCGTTGCCTCGTCCGTTGCGCGCACTTGCGCCGTCACACCCTCGCCTTCCAGCGACCGCACAAGCATCTCGCCTGCCCAGTCACGCCCTACCCTGCTGACGAAGCGCGTCTGGCAGCCCAACCTGGCCGCGTGAACTGCGAAGTTGGCGGCCGACCCACCGGGCCCGATCAGAAGGCCATCGGGCCCGGTGTCCGTCTCACCGGAGAGGGGATCATAGCGTATTGTCACATCGAGCAGCAGGTCTCCCATAGAGAGAACAGTGAACGCTTTGCTAGACATAACGCGGTGGACTTATTGCCTTGCTTACTTGCGCACCCACCCTGGCGTTATTCAGCAGCAGAGCGCTGTTGGCTTGCAGTGACCTTCCCTCTGTAACCTGAGCCAGAGCGCCCAGCAGGAAGGGTGTAACAGCGCGCCCGCTGATGCCCTGTGATGCCGCCTCAGCCAACGCCCCCTGGATCGCGCTCTCTACCTCAACGCCGGTCAGGGCAGCCTCTTCCGGGATTGGTACACAAAGTAGCACAGCGCCGCGTAATCCCACGTTGCTTCGCATCCGGAAGATGGCTGCTACCTCCTCGGGGCTCCCCACATTGGCATCCACGGGCAACGCGGGATTGGTCGAGCGCGTATAGAAGGCCGGGAAGGTGTCTGTGCGGTAGCCGAGCACGGAGACGCCATGAGTTTCCAGCCACTCCAGGGTAGCCGGTAGGTCCAGCACCGATTTAGCGCCTGCGCATATCGTAACGATGGAGGTGTTAGCCAGCGCCGGGAGGTCGGCCGATATATCCATTGTAGTGCCCCAGCCGCGATGGACGCCGCCGATACCCCCTGTGGCGAAGACTTTTATGCCCACCAATGCGGCGAGGTGCGCTGTGGCCGATACTGTTGTGGCTCCGTTACCGCCTCTGGCAAGGAGCAGCGGCAGGTCGCGCAGGCTAGCCTTGTGGATGTCCGTGGCGGTTCCCACCCTATCCAGCTCGGAGGTCGAGAGGCCCACCCGTACTTTACCGTCGAGTATGGCGAGCGTTGCGGGTGTAGCCCCGCCTGCACGCACTGCTTTTTCCATTTCTGCGGCTACTTGCAGGTTAAGGGGGTGTGGTAGGCCATGCGCGATCACGGTAGACTCAAGTGCCACAATCGCTTGCCCCTCATGCAGCGCGGCGCGTACTTCGGGTGTGAATTGAGTTATCTGCTCTAGTTGTCGGTTCATGGATGTAGTATAACGTGAGGAGCCAATGGTGAAGTAATCGCCGTAGCCCAATCGCTGTAATTACGATGTGACACGATTCCTGCTTCTTGCATAACGCCGTCCGAGAGAGGTCAAGCTTGCGTTAAAGAAGCTATATGTTTGACCAGAGGCGGGCATCAGCAAATGGTGCCAGGTGTCGGACGTTAGTGGTAGCAATGATAACCTGTATATCGGGTGCCCTGAGTAACCCTGCCTGTGCTACGAGTAACACGTCAATGTCAAGGTCACCCGGTCGTGCGGTGATATGCCCTCGATTGCGTGCTTCAGCTCAGAGTGCAGCCGCAAGTCTCCAATGGCGGGTTTCCAGGGGTAAGTAGATCAACTGCCCAATAAGCGAGTCCAGCAAGTCTATTCCGGCTCGGTTATGTCTGCGCAAGTACTCACGGCGGATTTCATAATCTGCCAGCTCCGAGATAAAGCATGCGTCTCCCTCACTTGCGAGCGCCCGTAGCCATGCACTACAAGCACGACTCTCTTCAGAGGGGCGAGGATGGGTAAGCAGTCCTAGCACGCCACTATCAAGTACAATGCCTCGATTCACGGGTATAAAGGAGGCAGAGGCGCACGATTAGCGTTGATAGATGACTTGAAATCCGCTAATTCTGCTTCAGCTTGTGCTCGCTCTTCGGAAGACATGGCATCGTACTCAGCTTCCCGCGCGCGCATCAAGGCGATAAGCCCTTTGTTCCTCGAGTCCAGATCAGCTAAGGCCCGCATCGTCTGCAGGATAAGCTGCTGGTGCTGGGAGCTGAGCTGCCGCCATAATTGGCTGACTTCCGGTTCCGTAGACTGGGCGCTTTGTTGTTTTATGGATGTTGTCATGGGCAGTTTCTCCTTTTCAGACATGGCATGTAAGATGAAGATAGCGCACGACGAACTTTGCGTCAAGGGGAAAGCCTTAGAAAACCTGCTTTGCGCCGGCCATATGTGGTCTCCGCACTGTGGCTGTGATAGAATATTTGTTATGCGACAAAGGCAGAAAAGATAGTGGCATCTAAGCCGGAACTTATCTTTATTCATGGGGCTGGGTCGAACGCGGGCTTCTGGCAGATGCAGCGCGAAGCTTTTCCTGGTGCCCACTTTGTCAACCTGCCGGGGCACAGCGAGGGTCGGGAGCCTGTAGGTGAACCTGGTTTCCACTCGGTCGAAGAATATGCCGGTTGGGTGGCTCGATACGTTGAGGGACTAGGAATCAAGAGCGTGGTGCTCAACGGTCACTCAATGGGTGGAGCTATAACGCTTACTTTGGCTCTGCGCCGCCCTGAATGGTTGCGCGGCATAGTGCTTACAGGCACCGGCGCACGGTTGCGTGTTCTGCCCAGCTTGCTCGATCTGCTGAGTGACGATTACGTGGCAGCCGTCGATCTGATCATGGAGTGGAGCTTCGCTACCGGCGGCGACGAGCTTAGTTATGCGCAGAAGGTCCGCCATAACGGCACCCGCCGCCAACTCTTGCGGACACCTAGCGCTGTGACGGCAACCGATTACAGGGCGTGCAACGTCTATGATGTTATGCCCCGAGTGCGTGAGATAAAGCTGCCTGCCCTCTGCATCGTGGGGGCGCAGGATAGGATGACACCGCTGCGCTATAGCCAATTTTTGCACGAGGCCATAGTCGGGTCAGAGTTGGAAATTATCGAGGGAGCGGGGCATATGCTCCCTCTTGAGCAGCCGGACAGATACAACAGGGCGCTCCGCAGCTTCTTGGAGATTATATCCAGAGAGGAACGAAAGGAAAGTAGTGGCACAGAGTAGAGACACCGGAGGCGAAGCGCGCAACGTCATCAAGGATCTCGGCGATGGTCTCATCTTGCGCCGCTCTACATCGGAGGATGCTGAGAGGCTGGCGCGGTTCAACGCGGCCATACATGCCAACACCACGACGAAAGTGAGCAACGAGCCTGTGGCCGCCTGGACGCGAGACCTCCTCAGCGGCAGGCACCCGACCTTTGGCGTTGGCGATTTCACCCTGGTGGAGGACCTCCATACAGGAGAGATTGTCTCTGCCCTCTGCCTGATCCCCCAGAGGTGGAGCTACGAAGATATAGAGTTCGGCGTGGGCAGGCCGGAGATAGTGGCTACGCACCCCGATTATAGGCGTCGAGGGCTAGTGCGAGCGCAATTCGATCTGATACACGCATGGTCTGCTGAGCGAGGCGACCTGATGCAAGCCATCACGGGCATTCCGTGGTACTACCGCCAGTTCGGCTACGAGATGGGCCTGGAGCTTGGAGGCGGCAGGGCCGGCTTTACGTCCCAGATACCGGCTCTCAAACCGGGGCAGGTGGAGCCCTATCTAATACAGGCTGCCACGGGGGGCGATATACCCTTTGTCACCGAGATGTACGCACAGATGGCGCGGCGAGGCATCGTTTCTTGTGTTCGTGCTGGGGCGCTCTGGCGGCATGAACTCAGCGGGCACAGCCCTGACAGTGCTGGACGCAACGAAATCAGGGTCATCGAGAACGCTGCCGGCGACCATTGTGGAATGCTGGTGCATGGGTATGAGCTACAGAGTGCAGCTATACCTCTTTATTCGTACGAATTGAAGCCTGGTCTCTCTTTCCTTGACGCTACCCCCTCCGTCTTGCGCTACCTGGCTCGTATGGGACAAGAGTACGTCGTGCGTGACAAAGTCGCCGAGTGGAGTAGCTACTACTTTTCGCTTGGCTCCGATCACCCCGTCTACCATGTTACACCCGACTTCTTGCCCCAGATCCACCGTCCCTACGCGTGGTACGTGCGCGTGACCAACCTACCCGGCTTTTTGCGACTTGTGTCGCCGGTGCTGGAACGTCGCCTGGCTGCGTCGGCAGTGGCAGGGCACTCGGGCGAGCTGAAGATCAACCTTTATACGTCGGGCCTGCGCATAACATTAGAGGGAGGCAAGGTGGCCTCCGTAGAGGGGTGGCAGCCGGAGAGTGTACACGATGGTGCTGCGGGCTTTCCTGATTTGAGCTTTTTGCAACTACTCCTGGGATACCGCTCGTTAGACGAGATAAAGTATGCGTACGCCGATTGTGGCACGAGGGGAAGTGATACGCCCGCGCTTCTCGATGCGCTCTTCCCTACAAGGGTGTCACATGTTTGGGGCATGCTATAGACAAGAAAGGCGGGAATATATGAAAGTGAACAACGAATCTAAAGGCAGAACAGCGCTGGTCACAGGAGCATCAGGCGGGATTGGGCTGGAGCTTGCAAAGCTATTTGCTCGCGACGGCTACAACCTGGTGCTGGTGGCTCGTAACGAGACAAAGCTGCAGAGCATCAAAGCCGACCTGGAAAAAGGCCCGGTATAAAAGCGATGGTCATGGCCCAGGACCTCAACGATTCCTCAGCGCCGGACGCGATATACAGGCAGTTGGAAGAGGCGGGCATCAATATAGACATCCTTGTGAACAACGCGGGCTTTGGCTACTATAGCGAGTTCGTGGAGAGCGAATGGCAGTCGGAAGCGGAAATGTTGCAGGTGAATGTGGTGGCGCTCACCCGGCTCACCAAGCTCTTTCTCCCTCTAATGGTAGAGCGCGGGTGGGGCAAGGTGCTCAATGTGTCGTCCACTGCTGCCTTTCAGCCTGGGCCGTTGATGGCGGTCTACTATGCGTCGAAGGCTTATGTGCTCTCTTTTTCCGAGGCCATTGCCGAAGAGGTAGCCGATGTGGGTGTAACGGTGACCGCGCTCTGTCCAGGGGCCACGGCCACAGGCTTCCAGCAGCGTGCGGATATGGCGGAGTCGCGCCTTTTCAAGAACAAGATTATGGACGCCAGAACGGTAGCGCGAGCGGGCTACCGTGGGCTTATGTCTGGGCGGAGGGTGGTCGTGCCTGGCACGAAGAATTGGCTATTATCGCAGGCTGTGCGTTTCACCCCCAGGAGAATGGCCGCACAAGCGGCCCGCCGTGCGCAAGAGCGCCTGTAAATCTTCCTCAAAGTAATTTAGAGAGTAAAGTAAAGAGCAAAGTGGAACTCTACAGGCTCCACTTTGCTCTTTATTTTACTCTCTGTTAGCGTCTCAGCAGGACGCCAAGCGGCGCTAAGGCAGACGCGCCTTTAGCCTGTTGTAGGTGGTCTCAAGCAACTCGGGCATAACCTTTGTCGAACCTACTACGGGCATGAAGTTGGTATCACCGGCCCAACGGGGGACAACGTGCATGTGCAGGTGGTCGGCCACCCCGGCGCCCGCTACGTGGCCCAGGTTCATGCCCACGTTGTAGCCTTGCGGGTGGTACTCTTCGCCTATCGTCTGTACCATGCGTTGCACAAGGCTCATCATCTCCGTGACCGTTCTGGTTGGAAGGCCCGGTAGATCGGCGGTATGTATGTAGGGCACCACCATGAGGTGGGCTGAGTTGTATGGGTAAAGGTTGAGGATGACGAAGTTGTGCTTGGCCCTCAACAATATGAGGTTTGCCCGATCTTGCGCCTCATCCATCAGCACGCGATCACAAAAGACACAACCTGTGCTCTTTGCCGGCGTCTCCTGTTTGGCTTGCTCCGCCTCTTCTGCTCCATTGCTCGGTGGGCTCTCATCGGCCCCTGCTCCGCTTATGTACTGCATGCGCCACGGGGTCCACAGGTACTCCACACTATTGTCCCATCATGTTACGGGCAATTATGCCCTGGCTTAGAAGCTGGATAATGACCACCGTTGCCATTACCACGTCCAGCGAAATCAGCAGAGTAGCAACCCAGGGCAACGTGCCACGATTAACGTTCAAAAGCCGGCGCACGCTAGGTGTCTCCCACTCTCCAAGAGCATAACGCGGGCAGAGCGCATAACCCACGGCTGCTCCGGTGAGCAGCCCTCCAAGATGAGCGTAGTTGTCTACATTGAAGATAGCGGCTGAAAAGCCGAAGGCCAGGTTGATGGCTATTACAAGCATGATCCTCTGGAACTGCTTGCGCCCCATGTCGCCAAAGAGCTTGCGGTGTAGTCCAAAGTAGACAGCCAGGGCACCTATTACACCAAAGATCGCTCCTGATGCTCCCACACCTGCTACGTTGAGAGGCTCAAAGGCCAGGCTGGCAAGGCTGCCTCCCAAGCCAGAGACGGCATAAATAGCCAGGAAACGTGCCCTGCCGAAAAAGACCTCTGTGTCGCTGCCTACGACGTAGAGAGCATAGCCGTTGAAGGCGATGTGTAATATGCTGCCATGCAGAAAGGTGGCGGTGATAAGCCGCCACCACTCGCCTCTATCGACTATATAGGTGCCCAGCTTAGCGCCCCACTTTACCAGGAAGCTGACACTCTCGCTGTTGGTGATAGAGCCGGCTGCCAGTATCATCAGAAGATAAACGGCAACCAGCATGCCCAGCAAAACGTATGTCAGCAGCGGCTTTTCGGTCGGTATATGGAGTAGCGGACGTGTGTAGCGCACGGGCTCGGCATAGGCTACTTCGTCGCGCCTGGGCGAGTACGGTGAATATGAGGGATAAGCAGGTTGAGTTCTCTCGCCGAGAGGGTATGTGCCCCCGTTGCCGTTCAGGGGATGTCTGTCGGGCTGCGGCGACTCGGCAGGGCGACTATCGGGTGCGTACATAATGTATTATAACCGAGGGGGTATAGGGGCACAATGGTTGTGAATAGCCCTAGCTATAGGCTTTACACCAGGCTGTCGTTTCCCCACACCAGGCGCAGCACTGCCGCCACACTCCATGCCTGGCTGATGCAGCCCTGGGGCTCGTGGGGCGCGTCTCCGTCGAAGATTTCGCTGATGCTGCCCAGGCCGGCATCGAGCATGTGGGCCTGCAGAGCCGGTAGCATCCTTTTTAGCTCGTTTGTTGCGGCCTCTCTGCCTTCAATAAAGCTTACTGCGTTAAAGTATGGTCCGAGCAGCCACGTCCATACCGTGCCGTTGTGATATGCTGCATCGCGCTCGTGTCTGTCGCCTCTGTATTTGCCTCTGTAAAGGGGGTCGTTCTGGGCGAGGGTGCGCAGGCCGTAAGGTGTGAGTAGCTGCTGTCTGACGACGGTGAGCACCTGGCGGGCCTGATCCGGGCTGATCAGGTCGCGCATGCCTGCGGCGATTATCTGGTTGGGCCTTATCGAGATGTCGTTGCCGCCCGGACCGTCTATTACGTCAAAAAGGTAGCCGCCGGCGTCATACCATAACCTTTTGCGGAAAGAGTAGCGCACCTGCTCAGCTAGAGCAGCGAAGTCGGGCGGCTCCTCTCTGCCGGCCACCACCGTACGGCCCAGGGAGATGCGCAGCTTATCTATCACCTTTAGAGCGTTGTACCAGAGCGCATTTATCTCCACGGCCTTGCCGCGCCGCTCGGTTACTACCCAGTCGTCTACCTTGGCGTCCATCCATGTAAGCTGCACGCCTTCTTCGCCTATCTGGAGGAGGGAGTCTTCGGGATCCATTTTGATGCCGTAGCGGGTGCCGCGCACATGCCACGCGACCATATCGGCCAGCAATGGATAGAGGTCGCGCGCTTTGTTCAGGTTGCCTGTGCCCTCGGCCAATGCCTCTACTGCGGCAAACATCCAGAGTGTTGCATCGGCTGTGTTGTATATGGGTGGCCCGCCCGCGTCGGGGAATTGGTTCGGTATAAGGCCCTCGCGACTAAAGAGGCCGAACGCCCTCAATATGCGGTTTGCCTCCCTGGCGCGCCCGGTGGGGAGTGACAGACCAGGCAAGGCTATCATCGTATCGCGGCCCCAGTCGGTGAACCAGTGATAACCTGCCAGCACCGTGGGCACCTCTTCATGCTCACCTTGCCTCTTCAGTTCGCGCTTCACCATAAACTGGTCGGCGGACGTCACGAGTTGGGCGGCGAATGCTTCGATTGAGCCTGTTGGATCGGCCGGTTCCGCTCCGCTATTCTTGAAGCCTGCCTGCTTGAGGAGCCCCTGCTGCCTGGTATTTTCTCTCTCGAGGGCCCCCTCGATGAGGGCCGCCGTGGCTTCGGGCGGTTCGGTGGCGGCGATCAGCGTGACACTTTCGCCCGGCTGCAATACGGCACGAAAGACGCCAGGCAAATAGAGGTCCTCGCGCTCGGGGAAGCCGCGCTCTACTTCTCTTCTGTAGACAAAGTTCCAGTACCACACGCCCGTGTGAGTTAACTCGGCGGCGTGAGACGTGGTAAGCCAGAAGGGCGCGGCCCCTGCACGCGCCTCTATGCGGCAGCCCCCCTCCACGGTTTGCACGTTGAAGTTCCAATCGAGGTTACCGCGCGTTATCTCGTGGTAATCACGGTAGTTGCACATA
>JALYYZ010000254.1 GCA_030945985.1 Chloroflexota bacterium | reverse complement strand
TAGCGGTGTTTGCGCCCGGCGTCTACGGAGCCTCACAGGAAGGGCAGGTGGCAGTTGTTGAGCAGGTCTTCAACGATGGCACATACAGCGCCGGCACTATAGATGAGTTGGCATGCAGCAAGGACGCTACAGCCTGCGCCCGCGTGGTAAGGATGACCTACGGCGCTATACAGGATATCAACTTTATCCACTACAAGAAGGATACCCGTACCACATGGGGCTTTGCAGGTGGCCAGTCAGGTTGGACCCCATCTGGCATAGGCGAAGGTAAGATGTTCTCTTCAGGCTGGTATTACTCTCTCACCGGCACAAACCCACGAATTACCAGCCCTGCGTTAGAGATACCTCTCGATGGCTACAATACCGTGGAAGTGGAGATGGTCACGGACCCAGCGGTAAAGGACGCCAACCTACAGATATACTTCCAGACTGACAGCCGGCAAGGCTTCACCGAAACCAGGTCGGCCAGGATTGACGGCTCCGCCGATGGGCAGTTGCACAAGTATGCCCTCTACTTTGGGCAAAATCTTGATTGGCACGGCACGCTCGTTGGGCTTAGCATCAGGCCCGCAGGTGGTATGCAGGGTGGCGTACGCATAGACCGTGTGCGGCTTACTCACGTAGAGCCCGAAGCACAGCAATTCATAACCCAGACAACCAGCACCCCGAACCGGCCCAGCGGAGCCCGCAGTCGCTAGAGGTGCGTTCTTCCTCCTCCTGGCAAAAGCCGCTCGTGTGCAGAGCGGCTTTTGTCTTATAAGCAAGAACAAGCAAATCAAGACCCGCAGGGGTCTTGATTTGCTTGTTCTTGCTTTATTCTCAACGAAACGGCCTAAAGAGCATCAAGGGAACAAATCATCCACAGACATAGGCCAACTTGGAAGGACAGGCTCAGCTTCGGCTGCATCACCACGGCGGCACATAGTGGGACTGTCAGGGTCCGTCGCCCTATAGACGCGTACTACATCTTCGCTCAACAAGTCCACGTCCCACACAACCTGCGTTCCAGCAGCGAAGTAGTCGGCTCGCTTCGCTTTCATAAGGCGCTCAGCAGCGGGACCATAATCGCCTTCGCTTCTGACCTCGATCGCGAAGAGAGGCGGGCCATCGAAAAAGCGCATTGTGAGGGGCCCTACATAGAAGGCCGCGTCCGGGCTGAACGACTTACGGTTCGGCAGGTTCACGACAAATGCTTTGTTGTCGCCCACGGCATAGCCGGTTCCCCTGAGCCTGGCGTAGGCACGTAACGCGTTGACGATTTCATCAGCAGCATAGCCTGGCAGGCCACCAGTTGGAGACATAAGTACAATTTCTCCATTGACAAGCTCCGCCTTGCCGTTCTCAGGAACGTGATAAAGGTCCTCTATTGTTGCCTCAACTTTGGTTCTCATCTGCGACCCCTTCCCTACTCCTGCCAGGCCTTGAGTGCGAGCACGCCGTTCTGCCCGCCAAAGCCGAAGCCGTTGACAAGGGCAGCGCCGATCTTCATGCTGCGCGCCTCGTTGGGCACATAATCGAGATCGCAGGCCGGGTCGGGGTTTTTGTAGTTGATGGTGGGGGGAGCTATGCCATGCCGTATAGCCATAATCGTCGCGACGCTGGAAATAGCGCCCGCAGCACCCAGCGAATGGCCTATCATGCTCTTGTTTGAAGAAATAGCCACCTTGTAGGCTCGATCACCCAGCGCTCGCTTGATAGCTGCTGTCTCGGCGGAATCGTTCAATGGGGTCGATGTGCCATGAGCGCATATATAGTCTATATCATCTGGCGTGAGGCCCCCGAACTTCATGGCGCGGGTAATAGCCAGCGCCGCGCCGACCCCTCCCGGCGAGGGTGCGGTCAGGTGGTAAGCGTCGGCTGTGACTGCTCCGCCCACAACCTCAGCGTAGATTGTAGCGCCACGCGCCAGCGCGCTTTCGGCTGTTTCGAGGATGGCAGCGGCCGCACCCTCACTGTAGACGAAACCGTCACGCTCGGCGTCGAAAGGCCGGCTGACTTCTTCCGGTGGTAGGTCTGTATTTTTCGACAGGGCCTGCATATTGGCTAGCGAAGCGATAGCCAGATCGGTGATAAACGACTCGGTGCCGCCGCTTATTACCATGTCGCACTCGCCGCGCATAATATAATGGTAGGCGTCGACAAAAGAGTATATACCACTGGCGCAGGCCGCCACCTGGGTGGTAGCCGGGCCTTTTGTTCCCAGTGTAAGAGAAACCTGGCCCGACGCCATGTTCGCAATCATGCTGGGCAGCACAAAAGGGGTAACGGCTCGGGGGCCGCGCTCTTTGATGGCGTTGCTACCCTCTTGCATTACATCGAGGCCTCCTCCACCCGTGGCGAACGAGACGCCCACCATTTCGGCATTTCCCTCATCTATAACGTAGCCCGACTCCTGCAACGCCTGCTTGGCGGTAGCAATAGCAAAGTGCGAGAAGCGGGCCATACGCCGTCCGGCCTTCGGATCTATATAGTCATTGGGGTCGAAGCCGCGTACCTCCGCCGCAATCTTCACCGGCGCGTCGCTCGCATCGAAGCGCGTGATGGGACCAACCCCGGATTTCCCTGCGGTGAGGTTGGCCCAGAACTCTTGAGCTGTATTTCCTATGGGCGTAACTGCCCCTACGCCGGTGACAACCACCCTGCGTCCATTGTCGTAAATCAAAAAGGTTCTCCTGGTATAACTGAACTGCAGAGGCAAGAAGAGCAAAAGGCAGGCTCAAAGAAATTTACAGGGATCTTGCAGCGCCGGGCCTTTTATGTCTCTGCAATACATATAGTATAACGTGCTACGCGCTGAACCGCCTGAGCACCACGCAAGAGTTATGCCCACCTAGCCCTATGGAGTTGGAAAGGGCAACATCAACTTGCATTGACCGTGCCTTGTTGGCCGTGTAATCCAGGTCGCACTGGGGGTCAGGCTCTTGCAGATTAGTAGTGGGCGGCACACAGTTGTCGCGTATAGCGAGCGCGCACGCCATCGTCTCCAGAGCTCCTGCGGCCCCCATCGTGTGCCCCGTCATGCTCTTGGTGGACGATATAGCTACTCTGTACGCAGCCTCGCCGAAGACGTTCTTGATGGCCAGCGTCTCCACACGGTCGTTGAGGGGCGTACCTGTGCCATGGGCGTTTATATAGTCTACGTCGCCCGGCTCTATGCCTGCTTTGCGCAGGGCACGCTGCATGGTGCGTGCAGCGCCTGCGCCGCTCTCAAGCTGGGCAGCCATATGGTAGGCATCATTTGTCGAGCCGTAACCGACCACCTCAGCGTAGATATGCGCCCCTCGGTTACGGGCATGCTCAAGCTCCTCAAGTATCAGCGCCGCCGCGCCCTCGGACAGAACAAAGCCGGTGCGCCGCGCATCGAAGGGCTTGCTGGCGGTTTCGGGTACAGGATCGTCGGAGAGGGCTCGCATATTGATGAAGCCCGCCACGATCACCGGCACAATGATCGCCTCGGTGCCGCCTGCGATCATCACGTCGGCGTCTCCTCTACGGATCGTCTCCATCGACTCGCCCACAGCATGCCCACCCGTGGCGCAGGCCGATACCACCGCCATATTGGGGCCTTTGGCTCCTGTGGAGATCGCCACCTGGCCGGAGGCCGAATCGGCAAGGAAGTTCGGTAGAAAGTGGGGTGAGACCCGCCTGGGCCCGCGCTCCTCCAGCATCTTCTGCTGCGCCACGAGAGTGCCCACACCCCCGGCGCCCGTGCCGAAGATGATGCCGACGTTATCCGCGTTCTCTCCGCCTATATCGAGGCGGGCGTCACGCAGGGCTTCCTGGGCAGCGACGACAGCGAACTGCACTGAGCGGTCCATGTGCCGCACCTCTTTGGGGTCAATAATCCCCTCAGAGGAGAAGCCTTTCACCTCGCCTGCTATCTTGACGGCATATTCCGCAGGGTCGAAAAGGGTTATCGGCCCAATACCCGAAACGCCCTCGACAAGGTTGCGCCATGTCCCGGCTGCGCTGTTGCCTACCGGCGTCACCGCGCCGAGGCCCGTAATTACTACTCGCCTGGAGGTCTGCATCTCTATCCTGTGCTGTCAAAAGGTCCGATGAGGCAAAGTGCCTCCTCTATTATAGCCAAAAAGGTACAAGAGTGCGGAGGCTAGATCAGCAGCGGGGCCTGGCTCACCAGATCATCGAACTTAAGCACCTGCACATCGTCCGAGGTCCGTTTAATGAGACCCGAGAGCACCTGCCCAGGGCCTATCTCCACGAACGTGTTGACGCCGCTCTCGACCATCTGCCGCACGGAGGCGACCCAGGCGACCGGCTTGCAGAGCTGCTCAGATAGCTCCCGCTTGATGTCATCCGCTGTGGTGAGTGCCTGGCCCGTTATATTAGCGATAAGAGGCACCAGCGGGTCGGTAAACTTGATGTTGCCGATAAGCTGGCCGAGCTGAGTGCCCGCCTGTTGCATAAGGGGCGAGTGCGAAGCGATGCTCACCGCTAGGCGCGCGACTTTGGCGGCGCCTTCTTGTCTGGCAAGGTCCATCGCCTTGAGCAGAGCGGCGATCTCTCCTGAGATAACGGTCTGCACGGGCGAATTGGCGTTGGCGATAACCACTACACCCTCCGACCCTGCGCGGTCCACTACATTCTGTAGCCTGTCGGCGGAGAGGCCGATAACCGCAGCCATACCCCCTGGGTGGCGCTCTCCATCCTCCTTCATCAGTCGCCCACGCTCCCATACTAGGCGCAAGGCATCGGGAAAGTTCATTGCACCGGCGGCTACGAGGGCGGTATATTCTCCAAGAGAATGCCCCGCCATGTATGTCGGCTCAATATGGCGGCCACTCTCATGCAGACGCTCTTGGAGCACAGCCAGGTACGCGATGCTTACCGTAAGAATAGCAGGTTGGGTATATTGCGTATCGTTCAACATCTCGGCCGGACCATCGAAGCAGAGACTGCTGATGGAAAAACCCAACACATTGTCGGCCTCTGTGAAAACCTCGCGAGCAGCCTGCGAGCGAGCGAATATATCCCGCCCCATGCCTACGTACTGAGAGCCTTGCCCTGGGAAGACGTAACTTACTTTATCCATGATGTTCCTACATGATGTTCCTATGTGTATTCCAGGCTCTGAGAGATAACGCGAGACCCATGCAAGTCTAGGACATTACCATCCCGCCATCTACATTTATTACCTGGCCCGTAACGTAAGACGAAAGATCAGATGCTAGAAAGAGCACGGCGTTCGCTACGTCCTCGGGTTGCCCATAACGCTCGGCCGGTATAGTCTTGAGCATCTGGGCTTTCAACTCATCGGGAAGCCCTGCGGTGATATCGGTCTCGATGAAGCCGGGAGCGATGCAATTTGCAGTAATATTGCGGCTGCCCACCTCACGAGCGATCGATTTGGTGAAGCCTATGAGCCCCGCCTTGGCGGCGGCATAGTTGGCCTGCCCGGCATTGCCTGTTAGTCCCACCACGCTCGACAGGCTGATTATGCGCCCCCAGCGGTTCCTGAGCATTGGACGGAGCACGGCGCGCGTTGTAAAGTATGCCGAGCGCAGGTTGGTGTCCATCACTGCGTCCCACTCCTCCTGGGACATGCGCATCATCAGGTTGTCGCGAGTGATGCCGGCGTTGTTCACCAGGATGTCTATACGGCCCCATTCTTTCACCAGGCCGGTGATCATGGCATCTACTTCAGACGATTTGCTGACATCCGCCTTGATAGTGGTAGCCTCGCCGCCGTCCGAGGCAATTGCCCCTGCTACCTCCTCGGCTGCCGCAGCGCTGGCGTTATAGTTCACGGCGACACGGGCTCCGGCACTGCCAAGAGAGAGAGCCACGGCCCGGCCTATACCGCGCCCGCCACCCGTCACCAGGGCCACTTTACCACTTAAGTCGAGCGTATACCCCACGCTATTGCCCTCCGCAAGAGTGTATGAGTGTTATCCGGGTTATATAACGAGGATCCCTGCCCATGGTAACTCAAGGGCAGTAAAGCAAAATATAACACGCGTGCAGGCAGGTGTCAATTTACACGAAGGGTCAGGTATGCCTCAAAGAGTGATGGGCGCTCGATTCGCCACTGAGGCCAGAGCTGCGCCAGGGCTTCGATGTCTAACGTCTGCGAGGAAAGGGCAGCGGCAGCAGTGGAGGAGGCTTCTTCAAGGTCGATTCTGTTGCCTGAGCCTGCCAGGGCAGTCTCCAGAGAGGCGTAGACCGTAGCGATAGCTTCCTCCGAGAGGAGACCCACACCCGGCACGTAGCGGCAGCCTTCACCGCTCAGCAGCGATGCGCTCGCCAACAGTTCGCTCCGTGTGTATGCCTGCATTGCCTGGGCCACATTGCCTTCAGACACCAGGCCCTCATCATGCGCCTGCTCCCGTAGCAGCGTCACCTTCGATTGGGCGGCCTCTTGCCGTCCCTCTTGCTCACCGTAGTGCCTGTCCAGCGTAGCCAGCACATCGGTGGCCCTGGGCCGCAACTTGTATTCTATGGCCGGGAAAGGCAACCCTGTGAAGTGGGCAGTAGCCTCTCGGGGCACGGCAAGGATCAAGGCAGCATCGCTGCTCTCGGCAGCCAGCAGGCGCAGCTTGGCCAGCTTACGCTCTTTGTAGCTGGGCGACCAGAAACCAGCCACCTCCATATAGACGCGCTTGCCGTCCCGCGAGAAGGCGAAATCTGGTATAAGCACGAGCCCCGGCGCAAGCATGGGCTCCGGCTCGCGCTCGATGCGCCAGCCGTGGGTGTAACCCCCACGCTGCAAGGAAGAGAACTCGTGGTAGAAACCGGCCTCCACCATGCTGTCGAAAAGAGGGTCGATGCCAGGCTCCGACGAGATCTCTACAACAGAGCCGACCGTGTAAGCTGCCGGGCCTTCCGCGACTTTACCGGCAGCTCCCGGCGCCGGTGAGTAATCGAGGCGGCTCAGCACCTCGGCGGTTATATGGAAGCAGTAAGGACGCTCGTGCAGCACGAGTCGAGCCGTGCCTGAAACTTCCTCGTACCCCTCGGAGATGAGGTGGCGTAGTAGGCTCAGCGACACGGTAGCCAGGCGGCGGCCATACTTATCGGCGGTACCCGCTGCCTGCTCGGGGCCATAGAGGGTGAGCAGGTAGCCCGCGCCTCCTTCCTCGATATCGACGAAGACCCCATTGCGCTTGGCGACGAAGTAGAGACGCTTGAGCGCCGCGCCGGGCAGATGACTCACATCGAACCGCACGTCTGCCGAGTGAGCCAGTAACGTCGTTACGACGCCACGATTATAAAGGCTCGCGATCTCAGCAGGCGTGGGAGTATCGCCTGTAGGGGTAAGCACCGCCGCAAGCTCATTGTCCAGGTTCATCAGACTATCGACTATAGAGGCAGGGCCAGGTAGACCCCAGTCGGCCAGCAGTCCTGCGTATATCTGTGCGCGCTCAGCGGCGGTTACGAAGCCACCGTGATCGCTGTTTACTTTGCTCCACATATAGAGGCGCAAGTAGGAGGGAGTAGCTATACCGAGCGAAGCCAACGAGGCGATATGCTCCGGCGCGAGTAGGTCACCAATCTGTGGCTGCACAAAGCTGTAGCGCGTAAGCAGGCACGCCTCAACGCAACGGCCCAGCCTGTAGTCGCCCATTGCCGCCTCAAGCACCCGCCCGTCGTACTCGTTGCGCGGCTTGCCCACGAAGCTTTGGAAAAGCTCCAGACAC
>JALYYZ010000243.1 GCA_030945985.1 Chloroflexota bacterium | reverse complement strand
GGCTTGCCATCCGTAGTTACAGGGTTGCGCTGGATGGCCATCAGGCACGAGATAATGTTCATGCTGGGCCGCCAGGGCACTTCGAATTCCTCATACCGCCTGTTGGCGTCCGCTTCGCTGCTCGGCTTGTCCTGGCGGAGTATCTTCAGGCGAATTGTCCTGTTGGCGGCTGCGGCTCCCGTGCCATTTGAGGCATGGGTGCTGTTGCTGCTCTGTACTGCTGACATCTTTGTCTCCGTAATCTAGTGCTTCCTCAAGCCATCTTCTACAATCTGCACCTGAGCTGACGCACCCACCGGTTTAGCAATCGTAGCAATGCCTGCCCCATTGGTAGCGCCTGTGGCAGCCGTTGCGCCGTTACTTCCCGGTATGGCCGCCTTCTCTTCTTCCTTTGCCACATCATAGCGGCGCGGGCGAGGCTTGATGTACTGTATATCGACATCTTCGTACGTCAGCTCAGGTGCCACGCTGCCGCCCATAAACCTGGCCTTTGTGGTCTTCAAGAAGCGGGCATCATTACGCTCGGGGAAGTCAGGCTTATAGTGCGCTCCCCGGCTCTCGTCGCGCTGCAAGGCTCCTAGCGTTATTACGCGAGCCATGACGAGCATGTTCCAGAGCTGGCGGGTGAAGAAGAGTGATTGGTTGCTCCAGCCCGACTGATCGGGTACCCCTATATCTTTGTACCGCGTCATAAGCTCCTGGAGCTTGATGTCGGTCTCTTGCAGTTTATCGTTGTAACGCACAACCGTGACGTTGTCAGTCATCACGCTTCCCATCTCCAGCCACATAGAGTACGGGTTTTCTTTGCCCCTGGCGGCTGTAAGCTGCTTATATATATCTGTTTGTCTCGATACTTCCCTGCGGAAGACATCTTCGCTCACGCCGTCCGCCGACCTGGAATTGTTCTTAGCGTATTTCACGGCCGCAGGTCCCGCCAGGTACAGGCCGCCGTGTATGCACGACAGCAGAGAATTAGCTCCCAGGCGGTTCGCTCCGTGGTATTGGTAGTCCACCTCGCCCGATGCGAACAAGCCAGGTATGTTGGTCATTTCGTTGAAGTCGGTCCAGAGCCCACCCATGCTGTAATGCACGGCAGGGAAGATACGCATAGGCACCTTCACAGGGTCGTCGCCCACGAACTTGCGGTAGATATCGATCACGCCGCCCAGTTTCACCTCTAACATGTGAGGGTCCAGGTGAGAAATGTCAAGATAGACCTGGTTCTGCCCATCGACGCCGAGCTTCTGGCGCACGCACACATCGAAGATAGCACGGGTGGCTATATCACGCGGCACCAGGTTGCCGTAGGCCGGGTACATCTCCTCAAGGAAATACCACGGTTTGCCATCCTTATAGGTCCAAACGCGCCCGCCCTCGCCACGTATAGACTCGGACATCAGGCGCAGCTTGTCTTCACCGGGTATAGCCGTCGGGTGGACCTGGATAAACTCGCCGTTGGCGTAGTATGCGCCCTGCTGATAGACCGAGGCTGCCGCGCTGCCGGTGTTGATCATCGAGTTGGTGGAGCGGCCAAAGATGAGGCCGGGTCCGCCTGTAGCCAATATTACCGCGTCGGCACGAAAAGACTTGATCTCCATGTCGCGCATATTCTGAGCCACTATGCCACGGCAGGTGCCCTCGTCGTCAATTACCGCAGAGAGGAATTCCCACTGCTCGTACTTGATGACTTTACCCTCTACCTCCTGGCGGCGCACCTGCTCGTCGAGGGCATAGAGCAGTTGTTGGCCGGTGGTCGCGCCCGCATAGGCGGTGCGATGGTGCATCGTGCCACCGAAACGGCGGAAATCGAGGTTTCCCTCGGGAGTGCGATTGAACATCACGCCCATACGGTCAAGCAGAAAAACGATGCCTGGCCCGCGCTCGCACATATCCTTAACAGGAGTCTGGTTGGCGAGAAAGTCTCCACCATATACAGTATCATCAAAGTGTATTTGCGGCGAGTCGCCTTCGCCTTTGGTGTTTACCGCCGCATTGATGCCGCCCTGCGCGCATACCGAGTGCGAGCGACGGACGGGCACCACCGAAAATAGGTCGACAGTCAAGCCAAGCTCAGCCGCCTTGATGCTGGCCGAGAGTCCGGCCAGACCACCCCCTACAACAATTACTTTAGGGCTTGCCATCTTCTTCTCCCTCTAACGGCGGCTCCGGTTACCGTGCCGCCCGTGACCTGGCCCGTGACTTAAGTCGTGTCTCCCCTACCTGATTAAAAGTGTAGGCCACCCTTGACGACTACAAAGGCTACTGCGATTGCGATACCAACCGCGCTCAACGCCACCGAGATACCCGTCGTGATAAACTGCGAGATACGCTGCGAACGCTGACCAACGGTGATGCCCCAGGTTATAAGAAATGTCCAGATACCATTGCCCAGGTGATATGATGCCGCAACGATGCCGATTATGTAGAAGACGAATACAGGCGCCCATGATATCGTGTCCATCACGCCCTGGGTGCTGGCATGTCCGCTCCAGAACTGTGTGAAGCGGAACTGATAGGTATGGTAAAGGATGAAGAGCAACACTATTATGCCGGTGGCCCGCTGCCACATGAATAGATTATTGCGCGAGTAGTTGTACGACATAGTATTGTTACGCGCATAGGTAGCGATAAAGAGGCCGTATAGCGAGTGGTAAATCAAGGGTATGAATATTAAGAAAAGTTCCATAAGCTCAAGGTAGTGAATACCGCGTGCGCTGGCGGAGACTTCGTCATATGCCTTCTGACCGTAAAAGATGGCCCCATTCTCATAAAAGTGGAAGAGCATAAAGCCGCCTATCGGCACTATGCCGGTGAGAGAATGGATGCGTCGCAGCCAGAAATGGTTACGTTGGACAAAATTGGGCTTAGCCGCAGGGCCTGCTGCGGGTGTCTGCTTGGGGGGCGGGGCTGTAACTGTTGCCACCGTATACCTCCTTCGGTGAAGAGCGACATCTTCGTCGCGCAGGGAATGGAACTATCTATATTTATTCTACTGCAAAGAGGCTTCTTTGGAAAGATTTGCGCATGCGCCGGAAAGGGCCTATGCGTGCCAATAAGCCACTGATGCGCGCAGCAGGCAGCAAGCCAGGGGCTCTGTCGGTCAGGACAAGGTGCATGACAGCACGCCTTTCACAAAAAGCCAGAAAAGACCCCAAGTCGTGGAATCGAAACTGCGTTGCAGAGAATGAAAGTAGTTCGTAAGCGAGAAGCAGAGGAGAATGAAGATGGGTGAAGGACGAGACTACTTTGCAGAGCGCGAGCGTGCCTCCATTACTCTACCTATCGGCCGGACTCGTTTATATACTGCGCCGCCTGCTGGGCGTAATCTGTGCCTGGGGATAGGCTAACTACCTTGCGCCATGCCAGCACGGCGTTGTCGAGCTGCGGTGGGTTGCTTTTGCTTAACGCCAGGCCGAGCAAGAGGAGTATCTGCGGGCTGTTGGGTTGTAAGGTGTCCGCCTGCCGTAAGGTTTGAGCCGCCTCACTGAACTTCTGCTGGTATATGTATGTGCCGCCGAGCCGGAGCAACAGAGCCACGTTGTGAGGGTCGAGTTGTATCGCTTGCTGGTAGTTGACCTGCGCCTGTGGGTACTGCTTCAGATCATAGTAGAGGCCTGCCAGGTCTTGAACACATTTGAGGTTCTTTGGGTTGGCAGCCACGCAGCTTTGCAGGTTGGCTATCGTCGTCACTGTGTCGTCCGGTGTAACTACAGCCTCTGCTGTGGGAATAGCTGCCGTACGTGGCGACATTCCCTTACCTGTGACGTTATCGTATATCTGTGACAGCACCATAACGAGAAGCACCCACAC
>JALYYZ010000226.1 GCA_030945985.1 Chloroflexota bacterium | reverse complement strand
TCTTTTTTCTGCCACGGTTTGAGTTCGTTTTTTTCAGAATATCGAGCACTTTGGTATCAGAGATGTACTCTGTATAGCCGAGCAGCACCATCTGGTCAGCCAGGAGCTGCAAAGTCCAGCGACCTCGGCCATCAGGAGGTGTTGAGCAAGCCAGCATGGTGAGATTAGCCTCGGTTACTCCTGTGTGAATAGGTGGACGGCCGGGGCTCTTCCTGGCGTATAATGCCCTATGCAGACCCTCTGTGTTGCACAAGCGGCGTATTCGTTCTACAGTTGCTTGGCCAATGGAGAGAGCATCAACAATTTCAGCATCAGAGCAGCCTCTATCAGCCATTAGTAAAATACGTGAACGGTTCTGTACACGAGCCGCAGCCTTACCCGTGCGAGTTAGTTGTTCCACTTCGGCGCGCTGCTCGTCGGTCAAGTGGATTGGGTGCTTTGTTTTCATGCCTATACTTTACCATATGCCATCAATCTTTTGCTGGTGGAGTACTAGTATCTCACCAGCTAAAGATTGACTGCTTTGTTTGATGTTTCTCACCTGCGGTGAGAAACATCAAACTATCTATACTTTCCTGGTGCGGCACTAGTTGCTGATCGATGGTTGAGGGGCAAGCCATGCCGCCTGTATAATACCAGTATAGGAAGACGCTCCGATGCGCCCACGGCTAAAATGAAACACAAGCAAAGCTCAATAGATCGACCGGAGAACCGGCAATGCAAATTGAACAAATAGAAGGTGAGAGCCCAGACACCGCAGAGGCTCGCAGAGAAACGCGCAGCGGCCGAGTGATCGCAGTTTGCTACAGCCCTGAGCTAATAAACAAGGTGGGCAAAGAGGCTCACGACCAGGGTCCAATCACCCGCTGGGGTATACCTGGCGACCACCACTATGGCGAGACCCGCATGAGCAAGCGCCAGCGCCGCCCTGTACCTAATAACCGGCCTATCAGCCTAGTAGGGGTCGAGGCCGGCAACGCCGCCTGCGAGCGCCTGGGTATCACACCAATACCCCCTGGCGGCCTGGGCGAAAACCTCCTGCTAGAAGGCCTGGGTGATCTAAGCGACCTTCGGCAGGGAGATAGAATCGAGGTACTCAGCAGCGACGGTACCCAGAAGGTCGTCTTTGAAGTCAATGGGCAGAACCCACCCTGTGCCCACCTTCGCATCTACCACAGACTAATGCCCAAAGAGCTCATGAATAAGCGCGGCGTTATCTGCACAGTGCTGCAGGAGGGTGCTGTAGCCAGCGGCGATGTAGTTCGTATTGTCCCTGCCTGATCAGCCCCGCGACCCATCAGGTGGCAAGAGAGTAAGACCAAATAGAAACTCTACAGGGTTTCTATTTGGTCTTAACTTTTCTCTAAAGGACGGCTTGAAGAAGCAACAAGGATTACCACCGGCAGGGACAGAGTAGAATCAGACCGACTGCGTCTCGACTAAGCGCCTGCCCTGGGGCGCTAGAGTGCCAAGCCTGCTAAGAAGCGTCGCTCCCATACCGGCGCAAGCCACGAGATAGAGCATTCCCCACAGCACAGAAGCAATCCAACCCTGCATCAACGCTGAGGGAACAACCACGGCACACAATATAACCGAAGCGCCAATCCCTGCGTCAAGCAGCAAATGCGGCCCCCCATAAGTTGGTACGTGGTGCGCCGTGTCGTACACTCGTCTCCCTAGCCACAGGCCCGAGGTGGCCAGGCCGAAGAGCAACGCCGATGCTGCGGCGATTACCAGCGCGGGCACCAGCACAAGCCCCACCACGGTCATAGCCAGTATACCTGCAAGTATACTCACTACGGGCCAGAAAAGAAGGGCTATAATCGCGCCTATCAGGAGGGCGGAACGAGGCTCGACCTCTAGTGTAGCCGCAGCTACACGTACTCGTTCCGGCAGAATAGCAACCAGCACCAGGGCCAACAACAAGACTATCACACCGAGCGCCAACCAGCCGACCAGCAGCAGGTAGCGTGACCAACTGCTGCCGAAAGTAGCTCCCACAAGGTCCGTGCTGCGGCCCCCAGGTACCGTGCTACTGGTGGAAGTCAGCGTGGTAGGCTCTGCCAGCACGGTGACATGCCCGGCCACTTGCGCCAGGGCGTCACGGGTTAAGCGACCGCCTATCAAAATGACATCGCCACCCACAACGCTACTGGGACCGAGCTTCAAATCGCCGCCCGTAACGGCTACGTTGCCGCCCACACTACCCTCTATATCAGCGCTGCCAGTTACAACGATCACGCTGCCGCGCACAACGCCGTGCAAGGCCAGATTACCCCGAGTTACTGTAGCGTTCCCCCCGACGACTTGCCCCTGCTGGATCAACAAGTCACCGTCAACAGACGTCTTGTCACCGCCTGACTGGGCCGCTGCGAGGGACACAAAGAGCAACGATCCAGATCCAAGCAACGTCACTATCAGTGCGCGGACTAATACGGCTATTCTCTTGTGCGATCCCAATCTATTGAACATGATAAGCTATCCAACCAGGCTATCCAGTGACAGAACCGTTAGGCCACACTTTCACTGAACAGATTTGAGCCTGCGCTCTCCAGCGTGGTACGGTGATACGAAGCCATTACCTGCCAACACGCCAGGACGAGCAAGCCACCTAACAAGGCGCCCACCGTCCATACAGCCGGCCCAACGGTCTCGAACAGTGAGCCCAACCAGGTAGCCACCGACGTGTAGAGCATACGCACTACTTCAGCAGGGGTGGAGAGCTCGCCGGAAACATGGAGCACGCCTGATACCACCAGGGCAAGCAAGAGACCGACAGTGCCGGCCAGACCAAAAGCCGTCGCCGCTATTGCACGTCCGTGCGCGGCCACCCGGCGCTGCCACTCATGTAACAGATCGAACTGAGGGAAAGGTTGCAAACCTGGGCCGAAGCCCACACTAACACCCGGTACGTAGGCAAGCTCCGGCAGCGGCCTCGTTACCGCTGTCACCAGTACCCGGCTCATCACCTTCATTGTGAAATCAACAGGTACCTGCAAAGGGGCTTTAGCCGAGTCCAGGAGCATCAGGTTTACCCCTTGCATGCCGTCCCATAGCATCTGGCAATCTTCGCAACCCACCAGGTGTGTGTCGAGGAACGAATCGTCCTCCGCATCGAGAGAACCGTCCAACTTGAGAGACATTAGCTCGTCATAGATAGTCGGGCACGTCATAGTGCCACCTCCCTTATCGATGCCATCATCAAGGCCATCAAGGCCGAGCCTCGCTCCGAGCAAGGTGTACGCCATCACCCTCTGCATCTACAGATCTCTGGTTATCCGATCTTTGATCGTCGGGGCCGGCGACGCGCGTGTAGCCTTCGGCGAGCATCTTTCTCGCGCGGTGCAACTGCGTCTTCACGGCGCTTTCCGTCAAGCCGGTCGCCTGGGCTATCTCGTCGTATGACATGTCGTTGAAGTAGCGCAGCACGGTAACAGAGCGGTACTTCTCGGGGAGAGTATCAAGCAGACGCTTCACCAGGTCACGCTGCTCGCCCTGTAGGGCTATCTCATCAGGTTCGGGCTCCTCACTCCGCACATAGAGAGCTACATCATCAAGTGGGGCCGACGGCTTGCGCCGGCGCAACAGATCTATACAGAGGTGAGATGCAATAGAAAGAAGCCAGGTAGAAAATCTTCTATCAAGCTGGAAGGAGTGGAGCTGGTTCCAGGCACGCACAAAGACTTCCTGTGCGGCATCCTCGGCCTCGGTGGGATCGCCAAGCATCCTGTACGCCATGTTATAAACTGCTGTTTGGTAGCGACTCACCAGGTCCGCAAAAGCTAACTGGTTGCCATGCAACGCAGCCTCAACCGCCAGGCGGTCTTGCTCCGCCGAGGTAAGCTCAACAGGGGGTGCCTGCTCAGCAACACTCGCGCTCACCTCATCTGCTAGAACCCTGCTATCTGTTCGAGTCACAACATTAGTAGGCTGCATGATATTCCGAGCGGGCACCCTGAGCGACAAGGGAGACCCAACCAGACCCTTTAACTGAGTGAGACCTGGTAAAGTGCCCAAACCCGTGCTCGGGACCATTCTGTCTGCATACAAAGCGGCCATATTGCTCCTGGTCATTCTTCCGTAACCCTCCGAATACCTAATATATACGCAAAGGGGCATCGTCAGGTTACAATTTAGAGTTCATGATTGTTCACAGGAGCCTGCCCAATTATAGCATGCCTTCAGCAACAGCGCCGTACCTACTCCGCTTGACACCCTCACAGGCGTTTGCTATCCTCTCCCTAGCCACTATCCTCCGCATAAGAGTAGACCTGGAGTTCACTTGACCCACGAATCGCGCAGCCCTGAACGTCAAACCCGCCCTATTACAGCTGAGACGCTGGAACCAACCACACCGTCCGGGAGCCAACCCCTCCTCGAAATAGGCATTCTCACGATTGGCAAGCCAACTTTGTGCATGGCTCTCTCGTCGTTGCTGCTGCAAGACGAGAAGCGAATCCGCATACATATTGTCGACACGTCCCCTAGCTCGATCCTCAATCGCCAGGAGGTGCAATCAGCGCTCCGGCTGGCCGCAGATCGCGAAATTACCTGCTCGTATGAGCATCTGCGCGATGACAAACGTGCATTCAGCCGAGGAAAGCTGGCTCTACTGGAGACGCTGAAGGGTCCTAACATTTGTTATACCGATGATGATGTGGTCATGCCGTCCGGCGCTATCAAGCAGATGCTGCACTACATTTTGCACAATCCCGGCTATGGATGGTTAGCACCCGAATGCAAGAACATGGCAACGGTACGCACAGCCCTCGCCGGCAAGGCCCACTATTCGCCTGGTGGCGTATTCAGCCAGGACCGCACTGTACGGAACATACTCCTCGAGTACTATGAGAGCACTATCGATGTGCTGGACAAGCAGCGCGCCTCCAAGAAGGTCTGGGAGATTGCCTTCTTGACGGAACTCTTCCCCATGCTGGGCCGTTCTATCCACGTACAAAAATCTAACGTAATTTACCATCTCGACTACCAGGAGCGGCCTAACTGGGACTTACTCCAGGAAGACCTTGTGCGCAACAGCGTCAGCAAAGCTCAGCAACTAATCGAGAAATACCGGAATGTCACGGAGGGCTAGAGCAGACAGGAGGTGTCGACAGATTGCTGCCGCCGTACCCTCCCGTACGCTCCTACAGTAGTGAAACGCATCATCTTTCTACTCGTCGGGCTTATAATTAGCGTCGTATCGCTCCTCTTCGCGCTCCAGGGGATCAAGCTGGAAGCCGTGCGAGACGCCCTCGCCGGCGTACAACCGCTTTTCTTTGTCTTGATGATAGTGCCCTACGTTCTCCCCTTCCTGACCAAAGTGATTCGCTGGCAGGTTATGTTCCACACTGACCAGAGCCGTGTGCCGTTCAGGCTGCTCTTCTCCGCACTGATGATCTCTTATATACCACTACCGTTCCGAGCTGGAGAAGTGGCGCGCGGAGCAATCGCATCAACGCGTTCAGGTATACCGGCCCCACGGGTTTTCTCTACTATTCTAGTGGAGAAAGTTCTCGATGTGCTCACGTTGCTGCTTCTGCTGGGGATAAGCTTGCCTTTCATTAGCCTACCACGCACCATGCAGAGCACAGCGGTCGCACTAGGTGTGGTAGTGTTGGTACCGTCTCTTTTCTTACTGGCCCTGGTGCTGCAACCTGCCATGTCTGATAAGTTGGTCCGGTTGGTTTCCAGCCGCATGCCTGCACGGCTCGGCGCACGCGTCCACGCCGCAGCCACCCAGGCGTTGCAGGGGCTCGCGCCTCTATCTCGACCAGGTATCGGCTTGCAGCTCGCGCTCTGGTCGCTTGCCATCTGGGTGATCAACGCTGTAGCTATCTGGATGCTGCTCTTCGCATTTAACTTCCGGGTCTCCTTTGTTGTCGCGCTTGTGCTGACTATAGCGACAAATCTCAGCATGGGTGTACCCGCCGCTCCAGGATATATCGGCACGTTCGAGCTTGCCGTCGTCGCGGTAATGGTCGCCCTGGGCCTCCCCAAAGAAACGTCTCAGACCTTTGCCATCATGTACCACTTTATCGGCCTTGTGCCGGTAGCCATAATCGGTGTTTTGGCTCTTGTCAGCCAGGGCGTAGGGCGTGCTGCCTTTTCTCGCGAAGAGGCAGCACGACTTTCAGGCTCCGCGACGATCGAAACGCACAGCAGGAGAGTGGTTCCTGTTGCTCCGCAGGATAAACGGTGACAAGCGGCCTTCCAGGGCTCCTCCAACTCTGGGGTATAGTGCTGATTTCTGCTTTATTCATCGGAAGCTATCTTGTAGCCCTGGCATGGCACCGTCGCCGTCCTGACCGTCCAAAGATACACCTGGACGTAGCCGCGATTGCCCTTCTTGCCTTTCTGACCGGAGGATTCTTTTGGCGTGTTCTCACCGAATCAGGCATCATGATGCCTGCGGGCGGTGGCGACCTGGCCTCACTCTATTACCCCAACTACGCCTACGCTGCCCATGAGCTTCAACGAGGGTCGATACCTCTGTGGAACCCCTACCTCTTCTCGGGTATGCCCTTTGCCGCCGATGTGCAATCGGGCCTTTTTTATCCTCTGAACTGGATTGTCTTTGCGCTACAAGTCAACCTGGGGCACCTGGAATGGCTGTTGATATTTCACTACTGGGTTGCGGCTACCTTCACCTATCTATTCTTAAGGGATATCGGCTTGCGGCGTGTAGGTGCGCTCACTGGTGGGGTGGTCTTCGCCTTCTGCGGCTTCATGACAGCCCACCTGGGCCACCTACCGATGGTTTTAGTGGCAACATGGATTCCTTGTACCCTCCTGCTGCTGAGGCGCGCCCTCACCACCCAGGGACGCACCGGCTGGGCCTGCAGCATAGGCGCGGGACTGTCCCTCACGATGTCTCTTTTTGCAGGGCATGTGCAAATATTCTCGTATGGGCTGTTGGCCGCAGCTCTCCTATGGCTTCTCCACCTCTTCAACGGCGAACCTTTGACCCGGCAGCGCGCCCTTCCCATCGTGCTTAAGGGTGCCCTCCCTGTTGTGCTTGCCCTGCTGATCGGAGCAGTGCAACTGCTCCCCAGTCTGCAGCTCAGCGCCGAGTCGGTACGCGCCTCTGTCAGTTATGAAGAGGCGAGCGACTTCCCGGCCCAACCTCTCACGCTGCTCAACCTCTTCCTTCCGCAGGTTTACGGCTCCAATCCCACAAACTACTCTCTTGGACCCTGGCAGACAACTGAGAACTGGAGCTATTCGGGCGTGGTAACCTTAGCGCTTGCCGCAGCCGGGCTCGTTTTGCGCCGTACGCGTATGCTCGCCTTCTTTGCACTGCTGGCGCTGCTTGCGCTGGTCTTGATGGTTGGCGACCTGTCGATAGTTGGGGCATGGATATACAAATTCTTGCCGGGCTTTAGCAAGTTACGCGATCCTGGACGCGCCCTCGTACTGATCGGGCTCGGGCTTGCCGGCCTCTCCGCTTATGGTATAGACGCCCTTGTGAGCCACTTTTCTGCCACCGCATCAGACGGCAAGGTGCTCTTCCGCTGGCTTATCGGTCTCAGTGGCGTACTGGCACTGCTCGTCCTGGGAGTGATGCCTGCTCTCTTCATAGGGCTGCTCACCAATAGTAACGCCATTTACAGCCACCTCCCGCCCGCCATCAATGGCCTGGGCATGTTGCTTATCTGGCTCGGCGCCGCCGCCGCAATTTGTTGGGCGGCGCTACGCGGCAGGGTTCAGCCGCGCGTGGCGGGCTGGTTTCTCTTCGTACTCGTGGTCCTCGACATCTTTTCTCCCAATTCGCGCTTTAACCCCACGACCACTGATATACTCTCGGGATACGAACATTTCGACATGACCAGCTTTCTTTACAAATATACACACCAGGTAGCCGGTGAGCAGGGCACAGGCGTCGCTACCCGGGTCGATATCGATCCTGGCGTTGAGGATATCTGGCAGCCATCGAGCGCACTGATTGCGGAGAGTGGTGGGGCTCCTTTCTATACTGTAGGAGGCGCTTTCAATCCGCTCATGCTCGCGCGTTATAACAGGTTGTGGCAGGCTGCCGAGAAGAATGTCGATTCGCCTCTGTATGACCTGATAGGCGCCGGCGTCCAGGTCGTGCCGCACACAGTTACGCATGTTGAACAACCGAAGTGGGCGCTTGTGCAAAGCTTTCCGAACTACTTCATCTACCGAAACAAAAATGCACTGCCTCGCGTATTTCTGGTACACGACGCGCGAGTAGAACCTGATGATAAGCGGCTGATAGAGCTTCTAGACCTCTTTGGCGCAAACCCTTTGAACACTGTCCTGCTGGGCCAGGGAACGAACAGGAACAGCCCCAGCAACTTGCCGGGCACAGCCCAGGGCATTATTGCAGGCAAACCGACCGGAGAAAAGGTCCAGGCAACCAGCTATGATACCGGCAGCCTGGCTATACATGTCTCCGCGAAAGCGCCTGGTTGGGTGGTGCTGACTGACGCCTACTATCCAGGCTGGGAGGCAACAGTAGACCACACGCCGACGGAGATCGTGCCTGCAGATTACGCCTATCGCGCGGTTCACATCGACGCCGGTGAGCACGATATCACGATGCAGTTCCGGCCTGCGTCGTGGCTTTATGGACGCATAATCAGCGTCCTATCATTGGTAGGCGCAGTTGCAGGGCTGTTGCTGACAATGTGGCCGCGACGACGCAAAGCTCGGAAAACGGTCTTACAGGCCAACTAAGAAGACCAGGAGGTATTATGGACAGGTCGATGGTAACAACCACGCTGCACATCGAGGGTATGCAGGTATCGCGCTACCTGGGTGTAGTCAGGGGCATAACGGTACGGTCCCGCTCTGTTGTAGGACAGTTCGGCGCTTCCCTCCAGCAACTTGTCGGAGGTAATATTAGCATCTACACCGAACTATGTGAGCAGGCGCGTGAAGAAGCTTTCCAGCTTATGTGCCAGCATGCCGAAGCGCTAGGTGCCAATGCTGTGCTGGGGATGCGCTACGACGCGAACGAGATTACCGCAGGTGTGACCGAGGTGCTGGCCTATGGCACAGCGGTGATGCTCCAGGGCCGGTAAGCCTGTGGCCGTGAAGGACAAACATGTCTGCCCAAACTGCGGCTACGACTATGAGCCGTGGGTAGAGGTGTGCCCCGACTGTGAGCGCCCACTCATCTGGCGTGCTGAGGAACAGAGGAAACCCGAATATGGTGTGGGTGCACAATGGGTGATCGCCGGCAATGCTCCCAATGCTATCCTCGCCAGTTTCATCAAGTCCCAGCTAGAGGCCGAAGGCATACCTGTGCTGATCATGCGATCCAGCGCCGTGGACATTGCCCAGTTCAGCCACAACGACTACGTTGCACAGGACATCCGGGTGCCCAGCGATAGACTGGCAGATGCTCGCAGCATCATGGACGCCGTTCCCGATATTCCATCAGCAGGGACTTTCTCCCAGGAAACGACAAGCTCCTCGACCAGCTTGCCAGAGGGCTGGACTCTGTTGCCGACAGGTGTCTCACCATACAGGCAGGGCGGCTATAGAGAAGAGTCAGAATCGGAGCCGGAGACGGGGGCCGAGCCGAGCATAGAGTATGAGAACGAGGAAGACTATATCAGGCCGGACGAATATGCTACGTTGAATTACTCGGGCCGGGGCGGATATGATCCTTATGGGAGTGGATCCTGGAAGCGTCGCGACTGGATAAGGATCATTTACGGGATATTGCTGGCGACTATGAGCTTACCCTTTCTCTTTCAGGTACTACAACAATTCGGTTCTATTTTCGGGCGGCACCCCTAATGCAGCTTCATGGACCTTTTAGCTTTGGAAAGACAAACGAACAAATCAAAACCCTGAAGTGTTTTGATTTGTTCGTTTTTGGGAAGAAGCGCCCCTTCCCAAGAGGTCCATTAAGCTGCACTAGAGGGGGTAGTCAGGCGCACTTTGCATCCTCTCTAGCTGCCTGACATGCATGGCAATATGCACCGCGTCCAACATTACCCAGCTATGAGCAGTCAACTTCTTGAAGGGTCCCATGCTCGATATGCCGGTGGCGGCATGCAGATCCTGTTGTTCTCCCAGGTAGTCCAGGAACCTGCCGGCTGCTTCGCGGAGTTGTACGGAAAGGGTGAGACCGCTCTCTCCGCTCCAGCCGCCGGCCCCCATGACACCACCTTTCACGCCCGTAGCGAGGGCTCCTGCCGGCGGTTTGGGGAAGTCCGGCCGCGGCTGCCCCAGCGCCCTGGTAATACCCCACCAATGAAAAGAGATGCCGCTTACCACATGCGTGCAGAGTTGCGACGCATCAAAGTGCGCCTCATCGCCGCTCGCGTCCCACCCTGTAGGAGGGCCTGACGGACGATAGGCCAGTTGCGCTGCGTCCATTTGCTCGACCATAGTTGCCAACCTGTCGATATTGTCCAGCAGAAAGTCACGTAACTCCTGCTGAGAAAAGCCTGCGGCTACTTCATTGATCTTGCCATCGCCTGTAGCAAACTCTTCTACATATTGCTCAACCTTGTCCAAGGACAGCATCTCACCCACGGTCTCACCTCCCCATCGTTAGGGCGCATCATCGAGTGCGCAGCAGATCAAATATCGCCGGCTTCGCCAAGTGCATAAAGTATCATGCCGCAAATAGCTACTGCGGCGGTCTCGGCTCTCAGGACACGCGGCCCTACAGTTACCGGCAAGACCCCCGCTTCTACCGCTGCGTCAAGCTCAGCAGCAGAGAATCCGCCCTCGGGGCCAACAAAGAGCGAAATACTGCCTTTTGGCCCATCACGCCCGATGAGAGCGCGGCGTAAGCTCATTTCGGATGTTGGCGCGGTGATCAACGAGATATAGGGCGCGTCGGACGCGCTACGCTCGATGCGACGCGCCTCTTCCGCCAGCGCATCTTTCAGGCTGACTGCCTCCTCCAGAAGAGGCAACGTACCGCGCCCGCTCTGCTCTACAGCCTCCTGTATGATGCGCTGCCACCTGTCACGCTTCGACGCGCCACCGCCACCGCTGCCACTTACGCTCCGTTCGGCGGCCACAGGCACGAACCTCGACACTCCCAGCTCCGTGCATTTCTGCAAAGCGAACTCGAACTTTTCTGCTTTGTTGAGCAGTGCCAGGTACAGGCTCAACTCTACCTGCGGCTCGCTCATCAATTCAACTCGCTCGATTACCTTTCCGAAGACGGTGTCTTTACCCAGGCTGCTGAGTCGCACCCTGTACTCGTACTTCCCTCCACTGAACAAGCGTACCTCATCGCCCTCGCGCATCCGCAGCACGCGCCGAATCTGCTGAGCCACTTCGCCGTCGAGGCGTACCTCTCCCGAGCGCAATACGTTACTCTGTACAAGAAATCTATGCATCTTCTAGCAGTGCTCTGCAGATCGCGTTAGCAACAACTTTAGGCACAACTCAGTTAGGCTCATTAGCACGCTCAGCCTCCTGCGCCGCGCCCACGCGCAGTCTGTCGAATTGGCGGCGAGCTATATAAAGCATCAATGTGGCTAACACAATAACCATGGCCACGAGCGCACCCAGCTTGAGCAGACCGGCGCGCAGAGGTATGCCAAAGAAATCCAGCATGCCGGTGCCGGTGCCGGTAGGTGGTGTTGGTGGGGTCAGCGGCAGAGAAATCAGCCCGAAGAGCCCGCACAGCAGTAGAAAGACCATCACAACCTGCTGCTGGCTCAGCCCAATGTCGAGCAATCTGTGATGAAGGTGCCCCCGGTCCGCTGACAGCGGCGACTTACCCCGGTACAGCCGGTAGATAATCATGTAGACCCCATCGAGCATCGGTATACCGATGACGAGAAGCGCAACAGCTAGCTTGGCCCCGCCGATAATAGATATTACGGCCAGAGTGAAGCCGATGAACATAGCCCCGGAGTCACCCATGAAGATACGGGCGGGATGCACGTTGTACGGCAGGAACCCGAGCGTAGATGCGCCCAATAGCAGAGGCAAGTATGCAA
>JALYYZ010000222.1 GCA_030945985.1 Chloroflexota bacterium | reverse complement strand
AAAGGGGGTGGCCGTTCATGGCAAACGCGAGGATTGTCTGCGGCTGCCGCGCAAGCTCAAGATCGAGCGTGCCGTAATATTTGCCGGGGGCCTCGGGGCCATGCTCGACCGATTTCTCGTCGTAAGCGCGGAAGACCAGGTAGCGGGCCTGCGCTCGCGGCTTACAGCGATCAAGCACAGCCTTCAAGGGGACGCCCGTCCACTCACCGATAGCAGTCCAGCCCTGAATGCAGCAATGCTCGGTCACCTGGGTCCTTTGCTCCATGTCCCGCAGGTCGCTAAGCGACAGGCGCAGAGGCTCTTCTACCAGCCCGCTTACCTCCAGCCTCCAGCCGGCAAACTCGTCGCGCGCCATCCTGTTGTATTCTTCGTCCACGGGAGGCCTGCCGTTCACCCTGAAGAGGAGCGACCTCTCCTCGGGCCTGCGCTTTTGGCGCGAGACCAACCCGTGCAGTGCGGCGCGCTGCAGCGGCTTGAACATCCCGTCGAGCACCTTTTGCACCTGGCGGGGTGAGCGCAGAGATGCGACACTGGCGACTATATGAACGGCCACCACAAAGAGTATGGCACCCACCGTGACCACGATGGCGAGCGTCCTGTCTGCCCCCACCGAGCCGAGCGCCATCTTCGCCATCTCCTCCCCGAAACCGTGCGCCACCACCATTCCGACGTGTACTACGGTGAAGATGGTAAAGGCGATCAAACAGATGAAATGGAGGCTGCGGGCGGCCTGGTGACCTCCGAAGAGCCTAGGGAAGCGCGGGAAGCTAGCGCCGAGGGAGGGAGACATAGCAGCGCCCGTGGCTATCGACAGGGGAGTGAGCAGGAAGACCACGCCGGCATAGGACAACTGCTGCAGGGCGTTATACGGGTTACCGGGCGGAGGGAGGTGGAAGCTGAGGTATGTAAGCAGCGTCTGCCACGCCTGCGGAACCAGGTCCCACGAGGTTGGCACGAGCCGCTGCCACTCTGGGGTGATCAGGAGAAGTAGGAGGTAGAGCACTCCGACTACTATCCAACCTGTTAGAGCAAAAAAGTGCCAGTGCCTGCCGAGGCCCAGGTTCTTGCGCCCGGGCAGGGCAATCAGGGGCGAGAAAGACTCTTCCTCGTCCTTGGAGGTCCAAAGCTCTTTGGACGGAAGCGTCTTCCTGGTGAACTTGAGCCACTCGCTGCCCGGGCGGGAGTGGCTGTTCCAGTAGAGCTTGGGGTGCGCGCTCAAGATCTCTATCCCGCTTCGCACCAGAAGCGACAGGAAGAGGAAGTTGAGGAAGTGCGCCGCCCGCAGCCATACCGGAAAAGAGAGCTGCACCATAATGCTAGAACCTCCGACAGCCTAAAAGCCTTCTATCTCATGCCGCAGCCGCGCTGCAGCCACCGCCGCCTGTCCAAAACTGAGGCCGCCGTCGTTTGGCGGGACAAGTCTATTAGTATAAACGCTGAAGCGCAGATCCTGCAGCCTCTCGGCGAGCTGTTCCAGCAGCATTCTATTCTGAAAGACGCCGCCGCTCAAGGCCACCCGGGACTGCCCCGACTCCTCTCTCGCACTGACGCAAGCCGAGGCGAGCATCTCCACGACCGTGCGGTGGAAGCGCCCCGCGATGACGGAGAGCAACTCTCCCTTCTCTATATCGGCTACAATTCCGCGAATGGCAGGTAGCACGCTCAGCGTTGAGGGGCTTCCGGAGCTTTGCGCCCGTAGCGTGAACGGGTAATATCCGGTAGTTGCCTGCGCAAGCGACTCCAGCTCGATTGCAGCCTGACCCTCGTACAGGGCGACTGAGCGCACGCCCAGGAGCGCCGAAACCGCGTCGAAGAGCCTGCCGAGGCTGGAGGTCTGCGGGCTGTTTATGCCGCGCTCGGCCATCTGCGATATGGGACGCCAGCGAGCCTGGTCGAGCCCCTCTGTGAAAGGGATCTTCAGGTCGAGGAAAGCGTCACCGAATGCCCTCTGCAAGTAGAGAGCCGCCATACGCCAGGGCTGGCGCACCGCCTGCTCGCCACCGGGGAGAGGCAAATATTCAAGGTGGGCCAGCCGCTTGAAATCAAGCAGCCTGGCCATCATCACCTCGCAGCCCCAGATTGCGCCGTCCGTGCCGTAGCCTGTGCCGTCGGCGGCCACCCCTATAACAGGACCCTCCAGCGAATGCTCGGCTATCACAGAGGCGATATGCGCGTGGTGGTGCTGCACGCCGATCTTGCGGGGCAAGTCGAGGTCGAGAGCATGCTTGGTCGCCAGATACTCGGGGTGGAGGTCGTGGGCCACCGCCTGCGGATAGATGTCGAAGAGCCGCCCAAAGTGTTGGATCCCCTCGCGGAACGAGGTTTGCGTCTCCACGTTCTCAAGGTCGCCTATATGGTGGCTCACGAATGCCTGCGCGCCCTTCACAAGGCAGAAGCTATTCTTCAGGTGGCCCCCGCAGGCGAGGAGCGGCAGGGGTGAGGCGACGGGCAGCGTTAGCGGCTCTGGAGCGTAGCCACGCGAGCGCCGGAATATCTGCTCTCCGCCGGCCGCGATGCGCGCAACCGAGTCGTCGCAGCGTACATGTATCTCCCGGTCGTGAAGCAGGATGGCGTCAGCTAAAGGCGCGAGCCTCCGCTGCGCGTCGCTGTCGCCGTAGGCGATAGGCTCATCGCCCAGGTTACCGCTGGTCATCACGAGGGCGGCAGGTCTGCTCTGCCCAATCGATGAGGCAAATGCCTGCAGCAGCAAGTGGTGGAGGGGAGTGTAGGGGAGCATGACGCCGATGGTCGGGTAATCAAGAGCAACGCTGCTCGCTATCTCACAAGCCTCTTTGCGTCTCATCAGCACAATGGGCCGCCTGTGCGACTGGAGCAAACGGGCCTCGGCAGCGCTCATGTGGCAGAGCTCTTGCGCCGTCTCCAGGTCGGGCACCATAATGGCGAAAGGCCTCGCCTCTCGGTGCTTGCGCTCTCTGAGGCGGCTCACGGCCCTCTGGTTGCAGGCGTCGCAGGCCAGATGGTAGCCTCCCAGCCCCTTCAGAGCGTAAATTGCGCCCGCAGCCAACCCCTTTGCAGCTGTGCCGATTGGGTCATGCTCCTCCACTGGGCGGCCGTCGCTCAGGAGGCTGAGGCTGGGGCCGCACTTTGGGCAGGCGTTCGGCTGGGCGTGGAAGCGGCGGTTGAGCGGATCGTCATACTCGCCCTGGCAGCGGGGGCACATGGTAAATGGCTGCATCGTTGTGTTGGCGCGGTCGTAGGGCACGTCCAGCACGATCGTGAAGCGCGGGCCGCAATTTGTGCAGTTGGTAAAGGGGTAAAGGTAGCGACGGCTGGCAGGGTCGTTTATCTCGGCCAGACACTGCTCGCAGGTTGCCGCGTCTGCGGGTACTGCTGTGTTGCGCTCAGCCCCCTGCAGGCTGTGAGTTATGACGAAGGTGGAGCTGCCGGTAGGCGGCACAGCGGCCGTGCTGAGGCTATCAATGCGCGCGAGGGCGGGCGTTTCCTCGCAAAGGGCGCGCTCGAAAGAGGCGAGCGCTTCAGGGTCGCCCTCTACTTCTATTGTGACGCCGGCGCTGCTGTTGAAGACAAAGCCTGTCAGGCGGCAGCGCAGGGCGAGCCCGTAGACGAAGGGACGGAAACCGACACCTTGCACGGTACCCTGCACGCAGATACGCAGACGCTTGAGCTTTGGAGCGGCAACGGCCATCGGGTTCTCATTTCATGTAGGGGATGAGATTACCCTCTATTCTAGCACAGAGCGGTACCATTACCTAATCTGGGTCATAGATCATGGTGCCTCCAGTGCGCCGTAGGGATACAGATGCCCGTGTGAACCCACCTCACGAGCGGAAGGAGTGAGCTCTGTGAGAGTGGACGCTTACCGGGCTATCACGACAGCGGTGGCCCGAAGGCGCTTATGCGTCGACTGCGGCCTCGGCTCGGTTGAATTTATGTCTGCCCAGCAGCAGGAGGCCGAAGAGGCCCGACATCGCCAGCAGGCTCCCTCCTGCATAGTACACTGCCGCGATGCCGAGCCACTCGGCTGCCACTCCACCAAGAGCCAGGCTGATAAGGCGCATCAAGTTCCAGGTAAGGTCCATCAAAGTGAAGACCCGGCCTCTCATCTCGGCCGGTACGTGGCTTTGCATCAGGGAGCTGTAGACTACCATACCTGTTGAGGTGTTCAGCCCGTATACGAAGAGGACGATTAGCGCCACCGGCGCCGATACTATCGCAAGCAGAACGTCGCCAACTCCCCTGATTATATAGGGCACGAAGAGCAAGCGCGTGTCCTGATAGTTGCGGGTGAAACTCCCAAGTAAAAGTGGCCCAATTAAGGCCCCCGCACCTATTGCCATAAGCAGCCAGGCGAAGCCCTCTGGCGGCAGGTGCATCTGACGCTCAGCAAGTACCACCAGGAGCGCCCCTGTTGCGCCTACCGACAGGGAGGCAAGCGCCTGTACGAGGAGGAGCCTGAGAACAAAGCTGTCATGCCGTACGTAACGCAGGCCCTCACCGGCATCCCCGATCCATCCGCTGAAGCCGCGCTTATTGCTCCTATCCACCTCGCCCGCGCGTGCCGGTATCTTTAGCCGGGCGATCATCAGGGCTGAGAAGACGAAGGTGAGCGCGTTGAGCAAGAAGGCCGAGCCGGTTCCTACCCAGGCGATCAAGCCACCCGCAAGCGCAGAGGCGATTATCTGCACGAGCCGTCCTGTAGTCCAGGCCACCGAGTTGGCGGCCAGCAAGAGATCGCTTTGGACGAGCCCAGGGGTGACTGCCTGCACAGTAGGGTTGAAGAATACGCTTGCACATGTAAAGAGGGCCACTATCACGTAGACTTGTATGCTGCTGTTGGCCAGCGCCAGCCCCGCCGCGAGCGCGGCTCTCACCAGATCACTGGCGATCAGGATAGCTTTGCGAGGGAAGCGATCTATCACGACGCCCGCGACGGGTGCCAGCAAGAGTACCGGCACTATCTCCAGCACCACGGTCAGGGAGACCGCAATGCCCGAGCCGGTCAGCCGGAGGACGAGTATAACGAGGGCCACGTAGTTGAGGGTGTCTCCGAAGTTGGAGACGAGCTGCCCCAGCCACAACGGGAAGTATGTGCGGCTTCCGATGATGCGCCGGTACTGGTCGAGGACGCTCAGCGTGGATGTTGTTTGCCTGGCTGACATGGACCCTACCTTGTGCTTGCCCTGCCATGTGGTCGGCATCTGCATAGAGACTTCTGACCTTAAGGTACAGGCGGTACGAGGCCGGTGTCAAGCGGGAGCGCGATATTGACCGCTGCAAAAGTCGCGGAAATATACGGGATCTATGCGCGATGAGGTGCCAGTAGCAGCAATGCAACGAGGCTGAAGAGCACCCGGAGCTTCACAGCAGCCC
>JALYYZ010000210.1 GCA_030945985.1 Chloroflexota bacterium | reverse complement strand
CCTGGGGCATTCCGAGAGGCGGACGATCTTCCACGAGACGGACCAGGACGTGAGGCGCAAAATCGAGGCTGCCCTCGCTCACGACCTGCTGCCAATCATCTGTGTTGGCGAAGACCTGGCCGAATATGAGGCCGGGCAGACCCTTGAGAAGATAACACGCCAGGTGACCGCCGCCCTGGAGAACCTCGCTACCATGCGCCTGACCGATATTGTGATAGCCTACGAGCCGATCTGGGCCATAGGCACCGGCAAGCCGGCCACAGGCGAAGGGGCGAACCAGGTTGCTGGGGAGATTCGCGGCATTGTAGCCAAACTGCACGGGCAAATGATAGCCGATGAGATGCGCATCCAGTATGGAGGCAGCGTCAACGCAGCTAACATAGCCGAGTTCGTCTCGCAGCCCCACATAGATGGTGCCCTGGTGGGAGGAGCCTCACTCGACCCGAACGCATTCGTGAGGATAGTAGCCGTCACCAACGAGTTGAAGCACAAGGCCAAGGGGTTGTCTCGGGTTGAGTAAAGCCGGCTGTCACTCTAGCTAACGCTGCGGACGAGAGGACAAGGCACAAACTCGAAACGGTGCGGATAAGGATAGAGGCAACGTTGCGCGACCGTCATAGAAGCCAGTGGCGGCGCAGGACCGGAGACAATATCCGGTAAAGCGATGCATTGCCAGCGAAATGCACAGCAGGCATCAAAGTGGCAAGCTACTCAAGCTCTCTCCTCAACCTCTTGCTCTTGCACAGCCACATCGGGCGACAGGTCGGCAGCGCCCGCATCAACTTCACTGAGAGGCGCAAAGCCTGTACTTCTGGCAAGGTCCACCACCCCGCGCTTCATCATTCGGCTTGCTTCCTCGAACTTGGCTCGCATAGGGTTCTCAGGGTCGTGGTGCAGCAGCATCTCGCGTACCTGGCGCATTATGTCAAGGGTCTTGTTGAAGGTCATCACCAGGTCGCCCTCGCTGATGCCCATCTGTGAGAGCAGGTCGCCTATCGAGGTGCCACGACACCAGGCCCTAGCTGCGCCGTAGAAATATTGGTTGTAGCCGGTGGTGAGCGCAATGTCCTGCTTGCGCTCGGCGGCAAATATGCCATTCTGCAAGCTGTCCAGCTCTCGGCGCAGGTTGATCAGGTAGCGCGGCAGCAGCAAGCGGTTGACGAAGTCTATGTCACGGTCGTAGGCGAACCATGAGAAGACCTCCGCTATATCTTCCGGCTTGAGGCCCTCCAGGTAGTTGCCCTCGATCATCTCCGAGATCATCAGGGCGTTGGTGTCGAAAAGGTCGGCCAGCCGTGTAGCCTTGGGGGTAAGCTCACCCTTGCGCAAGTATGCGAATTGGGCGAGGACATTTGTGAGGCCCTTGAGGATGTTTTGGAGGCGCGTCTCCTCGAACTTGCGGCGCTCGTTCAGGCGCTTCTCGGCGGAGTCCCGGTCGACCATCAGGTGGGCACGAGAGCGACGGTACGAGCGGTGCTCCTTGCGTACGGGGCATGTGTGGCAAGGGTGTTGCCTCTCTTTTTCAGCGGACTGCAGCACCTCTTCTCGCAGACTCTCCAGCCCTGCCTGGGCCTTCGTTGAGGCCGCCTCGACCTGCTGGGCCACCGTGTTGCGGTGCTCCGCTGTCCACCCCTCGAGGTCGGGCAAGTTGTGCAAGGCGGCGGCCACCTCCTGTTGCAGCGTCGTCATCTCGCTGATTGTGAGCACCTCGGACATGGGCACGGTGGGCGGCACCGCGAGCGTGCTGAGAGCGAAGGGTAGGGGAACCACGACCGGCGGCGCGACCAGGTAGTCTACATGCCGGTACTCGGCGAGGGGTAGAACCTCGTCGAAGGTAGGTATGCTCTCGCCATCCTTCTCGGCACCGGCTTCGCGCACACCCAGGAATAGGCCCACCACCGCGCCCAGACCCCTACCCAGGTAGAGCGCCCAGCCCTTGCCGTCGAGGTGGACCACGGCCCCCTGGGGCATCGAGCGGAAGGCTTTGCGTATGGCATCGCGCTCGGGCCGCTTCCAGGGTAGCTCGTCGCGTCTGGATCGGATATATTGCAGGTTCTGCTCGGCTTTGCGTTCGCGGCGGCGAGTCTCGTCGAGGGTCTTACCCAGGCGCTCATACTCGTCCAGTAGCTCCTCACCGCTCTCGTAGCCGATCAGACAACCAACAGGTATCTCCGCCAGCCGGGCTTCTTCCTCTCCAAGCTCTCCCTCAAGGTCGCGTAGGCGGCGGTTCTGCTGGAACTGCAAGAGCGACTGCCGCATCACGCGCACCACCCGCTCACCGTCCGGCGGCTCCCAGAGGTTGAGCACAGAGTTGTAGCGCATAGTAAAGGCGCTTTCCACGGGGCGCAGAGGGCCAGTGGCAATATTGAGCGCCTCGTGGAAGGTGACCCACGGAGAGTAGGGAACGGTAACATGCCCCTGCTCGTCTATGCCTCGCCGGCCGGCGCGCCCTGCCATCTGCTGGAACTCATTAGGGAAGAGTGGCCTGCGCGATACCCCATCATACTTGCTCATCGCGCCGATCACGACCGTGCGCGCGGGCATATTCACCCCCAGGGCGAGGGTGTCAGTGGCAAAGACTACCCGCATGAGTGACTTGTTGAAAAGCTCCTCGACAAGCTGCTTGAGCATCGGCAGGAGCCCTGCATGATGGAAGCCAAAGCCACGGCGGGCGAGGTAAGCTATAAGCTGCACCTGGTCGAGCCTGCGATCCTCCGGTGATAGCCGCTCCAGGTAGCTCGCCAGCACCTCTTCTATGCGCCCGATGGTCTCACGGTCCCGCACCGCTTGCAGGCGCATCATAGCGCACATCTCTGCGGCGGCCTCACAGTCGCGCCTCGAAAAGAGGAAATAGATGGCGGGTAGCAGATCGGCGCGCTCCAGCGACTCCACGATCTCGCGCGGGCCGGGCTCGCTATGCTCGTGCCCCTGCGGTCTCTTCTCCTCTGTGGCAGGATCTCTGAAGCGCTGGCCCATCATCCTCCGCTTGGCCTCACCTCCTACATTGAAGTCGACCACTTGCTGGCCTTTTGAGTTGATAACCAGGTGAAGCTCGCCATCGAGGAAGTAGTAGAGCGAGAGGGGCACCGCGCGCGTCAGGTGGGTAATAAGCTCTATAGAGCCATGCGTGCGTCCGATCCATTCGGCGATCTCGGGCGCGTTACTCACGGTGGCCGACAGGCAGACAAGCTGTATATAAGCAGGGCACATGATAATGGCCTCTTCCCAGGTGGTGCCCCGCTCAGGATCGGCCAGGTAGTGTATTTCGTCAAAGATTATGCAGCCGACGTCCCACAGCTCAGATGGCGTCTGCAAGAGCATGTTGCGCAGCACTTCCGTTGTCATCACGAGTATCGAGCCTTCCCTGTTCTCAACAACGTCACCCGTCAGCAGGCCGACCTTATCGCCGTATTGCTCGCGCAAGTCCCGGAACTTCTGATTAGAGAGCGCCTTGATAGGCGTGGTGTACATCACCTTGAAACCCTTGCGGGCCGCCCTGAATATGCCGAACTCGGCCACCACGGTTTTGCCGGTGCCCGTAGGCGCGGCCACCATGACGCTCTGACCACCGGAGAGGCGCGCGATTGACTTTTCCTGGAAGGCGTCGAGCGGGAAGGGGTAACGTGCGCGAAACTCGTCAGCTAGACGCAGAGCTTCCTCTGAGAGAGGCTCTTCTCCAGGTTGTTCGGGGTTTGCTACAGGTTGTTTGGCTTTTCTGGGCATAAAACTCTCTTGTATTTAGTCGATTTCAGTTAGCAAACAAAATCAAGACCATCCGGGTTTTGATTTTGCTTATTTCTCTTCTGAAGCCTGAGAGGTCACTTGAAGCTGCACTGGGTGAGAGCGCGTATACGCCGGACATACAGGGTTAGTCGGTGAACTCCTGCACGAACATCTTGCCGTATAGGCCGCCGTCGAGCACGCCTATGCCCGCTTTACGGAAGCCGCCGTTGAGGATGTTTGCTCTGTGCCCCGGCGAATTCATCAGGCCGGTATGCGCTATATCGAGAGTAGGAGCCAGGGCAAGGTTCTCGCCCGCCAGGTGGAAGGAAATGTTCGCCTTCTGCATACGCTCGAACGGGTCCAAACCCTCGGGGGTATCGTGGGCGAAGTAGCCACGCTTGAACATATCATCAGCGTGGGCGCGGGCCGCCTTTTGCAAAGCGGCGTCCCAAACCAGCACAACCAGCCCGCGCGATGAGCGCTCCTTGTTTAGAAGCTCGAGCATAGCCTCTTCGGTCTGCGATTCCGCCTGGGCGTTGGCAACCGTGAAATCAAGCGCGACAGGCTTCTCACTCTCGGCGGACCCAGGGGACCCAGGTGAAGTAGGAGGCTTTACGGTGAGGAAGCCAAGCGCCTCTCGTGCTGCGGGGCCGAAGACCCCTTCTAAAGGACGCTCCCACGAGAGGGTGGTTGCTACAACCTTGCTGCTCAGAGGGCCCTTGAATATGTCGTTACGCAAGTTGCTGTTGACCGGTGCGAGCGCGAGCAGTGTGAGCACCACCGCAGACAGCAGTAGCCCTTGCAGAACACCGGGGAGGACTGCCAACGATCTGTTGAGTACATTGCCCTCGAGGTTCTTCGCTGAGCGGGCTACGAATACCCCCTCGGCCACACCTAATATCAGCTCAGTAATGAGCCAAATGCCAATGAAAGCAAGGGGCTTGGCCCAGACGGGAGACCAGCCGAACTTGCTGGATAAGAAAGTAGCCGCGCCTGGATAGAAGCCGAAGGAGAGCACCAGCGCCACAATGAACCCCAGGAGTGAGAGGATAACAGCCACAAAGCCCCTGCGCGTGGCAGCGAAAGCGGAGAGGAGTATGAGGGCGACTACAACAAGGTCGGGCCAGCCAAAGCCACTCATAAGCGAGGCTCCATGTCGACAACTGCCTGCGCAGAGCATGCCTCCCTGAAGGGGCCGGCGAAATGCACATGGTCGGGGTGAGTAGTATATTCCGCCAGCCCGGCTTCGCTGTCGAATAGCATCACGAAGCAATGGCTGTAGCTCTGGTTACGTCCTCCCACCACCGGGCCAAAATGGACGCCATTCAGCGAAGGTATCTTCTCAGGCAGCGAGGCAAGCTCGGCCTCAAGCGCTGCACGCTGCTCCTGGGAGACCTCATCCTTATAGTTCCACATCAATATGTGATAGAGAGCCTGTGACCCATCGCTGCCCATGCGCCCCTCCCGCCGCAGATATGTGCTACCCGCTAGTAGCCAGTATAGCACCGCCTGCCAAAGAATATAAAGTGTGCAACTATTTAATGCAGCTCCATGAACCTTTTAGCTTTTGAAAGTAAGGCAAACTCACCTTACGCAGTTACGCACCATATGCAGGGTGGTCAAGCATGAAGTCAGGCCGAACTGCGTCAGGTGAGTTATAAAGTAGCGCTCTTTCCCAGGAGGTTGCCTGAATAAGTATTAAAGGCAGGGTGGGGACCACAGATCGGCACGGTGGCATACCAGATGCCTATGGAATGAGGCACGAGGCGGTCACCTGCTGCCTTATTCTTGATAGTTGACGGTGTATAATGCTGCGTACCGATAGCGCCACGGCAGAGGGGCAGCGGCCACGTTTTGCCGCGCTCCATTCTCGTAATTTCCGCCTCCTTTGGGCCAGCCTGATTATCTCTAACGCAGGCTCCCAAATGCAGACGGTGTCCACGGGTTACCTGATCTACTACGTGCTAACTCATTCGCCTTTCTGGCTTGGTATAAACAGCCTGGCCTTCGCGCTGCCCATGACCATGCTGCCCCTCTTCGGCGGAGCCATAGCCGACAGGGTGGACAAGCTGGCGCTGCTCAAGATTACCCAGACGGGGCAGATGCTCAGCGCGGCTCTGCTAACCTGGATCACCTTCACAGGCCAGGTGACGGTCTGGTGGATACTTGCAACCGCCTTCATAGGGGCCGTCTTTCTGGCCGCCGACAACCCGGCCCGGCAGGCGCTGCTGCCCGAACTGGTACCACGCGAAGACCTGGTAAGCGCTGCGGCCCTGAATGGAGCTTCCTACACGGGCGCTGCCTTGCTGGGGCCGGCTATAGGCGGCCTGCTGCTGCCGCTGGTCGGCCCGGCAGGGCTCTTCTTGCTCAATACAATCAGCTTCCTGGCAGTGCTCCTGGCGGTATTCCTCATCAAAGGCGTGAACAGCAAGCCGCAGCAGCAGCCACTCTCGGTGGGCAAGAGCCTGGCAGAGCTGGCGGATTATATCAGGTCGCAACGCACCGTGCGTCTCCTGGTCATATTGGCTGCCGTGATGGGCTTCTTTGGGCGCTCATACACCCAGCTTACGCCGGCCTTCGGGCGCGACCTTCTACATGTGGACGCAGCAGGGCTGGGCCTGCTCTACGCTGCGCCTGGGCTTGGGGCGCTGCTGGGAGCGGGACTGCTGGCGGGCAGGCGCGTTACCCAGGTTCATAAGAGGCTGCTGATAGGAGCCCAGCTTACCTTCGCGCTGTTGCTGATAATCTACAGCTTCAACCCTTTTTATCCTATGGCGCTGATCCTGCTCGTTGGGCTGGGAGCTGCTCCCCAGGTGGCGATTACGATGATCACTACGAGCCTGCAGCTACGCGCTCCCGGCAGGCTGCGCGGCCGCATCCTCTCGCTAAATGCGACCACCACCATTGGCCTGGCCTCGCTCGGCGGGCTCACTGCTGGGCTGCTGGCCGAAGCAACGGGGCCGGGCGTCGCGGTAGCCCTGGGCGCGGTCATACTGGCTGCTGCTGTGCTCTTCACGGCTCCGGGCCTGGGCGAGCTAGATGTAAGGTCTGAAGAGAACGTGGCAAGCGCCACCAGGGCGACTTATTGACCCTTAATGGGCAGGAGTTTGGCAGTTGGGGAAGAAGGTATTGGCTACGATCTTTGCGCTCTGTCCTCTTGTGACAGTGTTGCCTGGCCGGAAGTATGCCCTGTTGCCAGGTGTTACGCACGGCTCTGCCTGTCCAGTCTCGGGGTCGGTCCCTCCACACACGTAGCCGCCTATGTAGCTCCTGGAGGCGAGGCGCTGCACATATGGGTAGAAGATAGAGCCGGTGCTTACGTCCTCGAAGGTCTGCTCGGTATGCGCCTCGACGAAGCCCGCAGCATTCGACACTATCTTCGATAGCTGTCCACGCGAGGCGTTGGCCTGGGGGCGGAAGTAGGGCCTATTGCCTGGGCCGACACACGGCTCGTCGGGTCGGGTGCCGCATACGTAGCCGCCCATGTAGCCACGCTGTACCAGCCGGTTGATAAATGCGTAGAATGGCGAGCCCACGGGCACATCTTCAAAGAGTCGAGAACCGGGATCATCAGCGAAGCCTGCGGAGTTAGAGACTATTTTGGCAATCTGCCCCCTTGTGATCAAGTTGCTCGGCCGGAAGTAGGGGTTGCCCACTTGGTCGCACGGCTCCGCCTGCCCCGTCTGGGGGTTAGCGCCACCGCAGGCATACCCACTCATGATCCCCCGGCAAGACAGGCAGCGCACGAATGGGTAGAAGGTAGAGCCCGAAGGCACATCGGTGAACTGGGTGCTACATACCGTAGGTGTCTCGGTAGCAACATGAGTTGGGGTATAGGAAACAACCGTCGCAATAGAAGTAGCGGTGCCGGTTACTGACGTGCGGCTTGGTGTGGGAGAAGAGGGCAAGGATGTAGCCGTTCGCGTTGCCGAGGGTGGCACAGGGGTAACACTGGAGGTAGGAGAGGGAGTGCCGTCGTCGGTGTAGTGGAGCATCAGCCCCCCGTTGGTGGCGAAATCGGTGCCCACTATCCAGCCATCAGTGGTAGAGTTCATATACAGGCCACTAAGCGTGCCCCGGCCCTGCGAAGGGTTATCAACTGGTACGAAATCGGTGCCATTGTAATGGGCGATTATACCGTTATCGACACTGATCCCCCAGCCATCGTTCGGGCTGAACATATAGAGGCGGCCAAGATCATTGGTGTTGCTGATAGGAGCTTGCCACGAAGTGCCATTATAGTGAAGGATATAGTCGAAGGATGCAGCCCAGCCGTCTGTAGGGGAGGTAAAGAAGCCATCGAATATGCTCTGCGGAGCGGGCGAATCGACCTGTACCCACGAGCCGGTGTTGTTGTGCAGAATAAGTCCCTCCCCCCGCACAGGCTCGTACTGGCCGAAGGCCCATGCATCGCCTGCGGCAGGGACTTGCACAGCGAATAGCTGGCGGTTTACGGGGATGGGCACCTGTGTCCACGAGTTGCCGTCCCAACGCACCGTCTGGTTGAGGCCCACCGCCCACACGTTACTGGGACCCGAACCAGCTATGCGGCTGAGACTATTGGGAGCAGGATATTGCAGGCTCCAGCGGGTGCCGTTGTAATGGAATATATCTGATGTGCCGCCATTATTATTCCAGCCGACAATATAGCCGTTTGTGGCGCTGAGCATAAAAACATCGACCAGCGTATCTGTCGTGCTTATATTTACCGCCGACCATGCTGTGCCGTTGTAGCGTAACACGCTGCCGTTCTCCCCTACCGCCCAGCCATCGTTCATACCCACCATATGAACATCGCGCAGTGGAGAAGAGGAAACGGTAGGCGCGATGTGCCACCCGAGGGTCATAGGAGCGGCGTTGCGTGGGGCGGGCGCGCCTGCATGAACGTTTTCTGCAGCGGCGGTAAAGGCCATCAGGAGGCTCATGAGGGAAAAGCAAGCAAATAGGACGAGGGCGCATACTCTGTACCGATTGGGCCGTGGAAGACGGTGCCGGTTGCTCTCTAACATAACTCTCCTGGTGCCCATGCCGGAACCCATATAAATATAGCTCGACACCCCTGGTATGCGCCGGTTAGGGGTTAGGAGACGCGCCCCGGCAGGCGTGGCGGGACATCACACAGAGAAGTATAAGGAGGCGGCCATGCCTGTGTCAAACATTGCACGCGAAAAAGCGCTGGAAGAGGGCCGCGTTTGATCCTTTAGTCTGAAGCCGGAGCAAGGTAGGCGTGAGGTGTGGTGGAAAGAGGATAGAGAGAGGTCGAGGATGTTGCATACTCTATCCGGCCACCATCGAGCCAGCGTAGGGAGGGAAATCGGCTCTGGAGCGGGGCAAGGAGTGTGGGATCGATCTTGATTATCAATGGGATAGGACCATTTTCCCATAGAAAGTCGGGATCACTGGCACTACCAAAACGTAACGTGCTGCGTTATATTTAATGGGTAAACATGCCCCATCGATGATGCCCACCAATGCGCTCAGACAATCAGACCTTACGTCTTTTAGACAGCAGAAAACAAAAACGACTCTATGAGTGCTGATCAACTCGTCCAGTACCTGTCGTGGGCGATATATACGTTGATATTCGTCAGCGTAGCGATTATTGCTGTGCGCCGACCTTTGCGTACGAACATCGATATAGCGCTCTTCTTCCTCATGCCTGCGCTGATCATAGCCGTCAGCCTGGCCACCACTATAGGGCTGCTGACGCGGAGCGGTTTGCTCACTGCCTTTACGGTGGCCCTGTTATTAGGCCTCGCATATATGCTTCTCAGGCTGGTGGACGACTTTGCGCACGTGCCCACCTGGCTGATGCGAGTGGCTGCGGGGTCCCTTGCCGTTTTCGTGGTCGACGCCGTGGTGGTGCCAGGGAGCAGTCCTGTATGGCTCACGATGCTCGAATTGCTCTACCTGGTGGGCTTCCTCTTCTACGGAGTGGTGGCCTTCGCACAAGAAGCGAGCAAGTCGAGTGGGGTCACAAAGCGGCGGATGAGGGCCGTGGCTGCAGGCTCGATCTGTCTGTGCGCCGAGTTTATCATCCTGGGTGTGCAGATATTCTTCCCCGACCAAAAGTCGCTATGGACTACCCTGAGCGGCCTTGCGGGGCTGGCATCGGGCGTCAGTTACTTCCTCGGCTTTGCTCCCCCAGGTACACTACGACGCGCCTGGCAGGAGCCCGAGTTGCGAGCCTTCCTGGGTCGCGCCGCCAGTCTGCCGCGCTTGCCCAACACAGAAGCGATCATCCGAGAGTTGGAGCAGGGAGCGGCCAATGCGCTGGGTGCCCCCAATGCGAGCATCGGCACCTGGCATGAAACTGAAGGCGTGCTCTACTTCGTAGTAGACGGGGAACAGGTAGCTGCACACCCGAACAGTACTACGGCCACCGGCAGGGCTTTTCTCGGCCAGAAGCCGGTATTCGTGTCCGACGTACCATACGAGACCAGCCATGGCAAGATGCAATACGCTGAAGCCGTGCGCGACGCAGGGATCGTGTCGGTGCTCGCTGCACCCGTGACTGCCGGAGAAAGGCGCATTGGCGTGCTGGTCGTCTACTCCTCGCGCAGCCCTGTCTTTGCGGACGAGGACCTCAACCTCGTAACACTGCTCGCTGATCAAGCGGCGGTTATCCTGGAGAGTCGCGCCCTGATCGATGAAGCGGCCCGCGTGCAAGCGCAAGCGGAGGTCACCCGCCTCAAGGACGATTTCTTGTCCGCCGCAGCTCACGCCCTGAAGACGCCTCTTACCACCCTGGTGGCCCAGGCGCAGCTACTCGAACGCAAAGCCATGCGCGCCCCCGAGGCGCCCGTTGATCTCGGCAGCATTCAGAAGATCGTCAAAGAGTCGCAACGCCTGAAGAAACTTGTGCTGGAGCTGCTCGACGCCAACCGTGCAGAACAGGGCAAGCTGATAGGCGATGTGGCGGAAGTCGACCTGGTTGCCTGCGCCGAGGAAGTATGCGAGCGAAACTCGGCCGGGCGGCATATCTGCCGTATAGAAGCCGCATCGCCTGTAATGGGCACGTATGACGAGACAAGAATCTTGCAGCTTATGGACAACCTTGTAGAGAACGCGGTAAAGTACAGCCCCGACGGCGGCGAGGTGCTGGTGAAGGTCTGGCAGGAAGGCCAGTATAACAGGATCGAGGTCCACGACGCCGGCATAGGCATACCCGAAGGAGACATCGAACAGATATTCGAGCGCTTCCACAGGGCGTCCAATACAAACGACAGGCGCTTCGCGGGCATGGGCCTGGGGCTTTTCATCTGCCACGGGATAGTCGAGCAGCATGGTGGGCGCATCTGGGCGACCAGTAAAGAGGGCGAAGGCAGCGTCTTTCACGTAGTGCTGCCGCTGGTGGCCCATTCAGGCGGGAGCAGCCACCTGAAATCAAGGCCACTAAGAGAACAGGAAGGTGCATTATATGGAGTCTAGCCGTTCTACAATACTCGTCATCGACGATGACGCAGCAATACGCTCAACTATAGCCGAGATACTGGGCTTTGAAGGCTACGTGGTCGAGCAGGCAAGCGACGGGGCCGAGGGCCTACGAAGGCTGGAGCGCATAGAGCCCGCCCTGGTTATTATCGACATGAGGATGCCTTTCATGGACGGCTGGGACTTCACGCGCGCGCTGAAGGAGAGGGGCATCGCCGTCCCCGTGCTCGCCGTCACCGCAGCCCACGACGCAGGCAAATGGGCGCTCGAAATAGGGGCCTGCGGCTACCTCGCCAAGCCATTCGACCTTGTGGACCTGCTGAACGAGGTAGAGAAGCAGATGGTGGTGAAGAATTAGAGGAAAGAGATGGCAGAGAGACATGTCGGGCAGCAGTGAAACCATCTGCGCAACTTTGCTTGACAGCGTACAAAGGCTCAGGTATAATTAGGCCGTATTGGGGCGTCGTCTAATGGTAGGAC
>JALYYZ010000207.1 GCA_030945985.1 Chloroflexota bacterium | reverse complement strand
ACGCCTCGGCCCCTGCTCCCTCCGGCGTGTCGAGCCCCAGCAACCTGTAAAAGGCAAGCGACGCCGCCATGTCGCGCACCGTCAGGCCAACCATGTCTATCTGTGCCATTTCCGTACCTCCCTGCTGCTACTGTTTGACCAATCAAGTTGCGATTCTTTTATTGCATGCCACTAATATAGGTGAGTTGGCATGCGGCTGTTGATGATACTGTTGGAGAATTGCCCCCACTGTGCCTGGGTTTCACCGCTCAGCAAATCACATTGAGCACGCTGGATGCACTCGGCAACAGTATCATTGATGCTTTCCTGGTAAGACACTAGTTACTTGAAACCCGTCGATGAGCACACTACATCGCGTTTCGCGGGGGCGCTCCACTGAAGATACAAGTTGCCTTGTCCTACCCCCGGCGCACGGCGCGCAACTGCCTGATTGCTACTACACCGAAGACGGCCACAGCCAGCATACAAACCGCATGGAAGATGCCTGTGCCACTCAGTGCGCGGCCCGCAGCCAAATCCTGCTTTAGCTGGCCTGCGAGCTCAACCAGCCAGTAGACCACTATAACGAGGCTGGCTATGGTCACGGAGCTATTAGCTCGTCGAGTTCCCGCTACGGCCGCACGCGAGGCTGCGCGTCTACGGAACAGATAAAAGAGCCCGGCCACAGGGAGCAGCAGCCACACGAAGCGCGACAGCAAGGCTAATGGCGTCGTGAGCCCGCCCGCTAACGGCACACCAAATCGCAAGACGAGCAACGCGACCACCGGAACGAGGAGTATTAGCGCAGGCTTTGAGAACAATAGCCTCTTGAGCACGTAAAGGCTCCCGGAAGGTGGGCTCTCCAGCCCTGAAGTGGGTTCTAAATTGCGCATCGTATGCTGATAATTTGCCGCATCAATCCATTCATCTAAGACAAGCATAGCATAAAGCGTCCCTTGACTGCTCGGCCACCTTGTGAGCCTCTACGCTCCTGGCGAGTGGAAGAGACTATCCACGCCGCATCTCTCTGCGAACCGTCTCTTCTTTTCCTACTCAGGCTACATACCCCAACGTTCGGTAATCGCTACAGAACAACGAACGACTGATGCATAACCTACCTTGTCTTATGCCTGACAGTCCCAAAACTGAGGCAAAGCGTCGGTGCTTCTAGGGCTGTTCAGAGGGTTGCGCATCAATCGTAGCTACTAAGCAGCGTGGATAAATAAATTGTAGAGGGATGATTATGATCGAAAGCAGGCCAGGCTTATCTCCGAAGTCAAGGAAACAGTGCCACCTTAATTGGCAAGATCCTAACTGGGTGGGCGGATGCTATCAGCGTATGTCTCTGCTGCCTCAGTCTCTATGGCCTCGGCGATCTTCTCGGCCACCTGCTCAGGTGTCTCCACAGGCATTGTGTTTTCGCGGTTACCGACATTGCGCGCTGCCGCAGCGTTGCTGATGAAGTTGGTCGCGGTGATGCCGGGGTACACCAGGCAGACCCGGATGTTGCTTGGGCCAAGCTCAATACGTGCGGTGAGGCTCAGCGCATTGAGTGCGTACTTTGAGGAGGAGTAGGGCCCCAGGCCGGGAATTATCCTCTTTGAAGTACCCGAGCTAATGTTGACGATCACCCCGCCGCCCTGTTCGCGCATGAAGGGGATCGCGGCCTGCATCGCCCCGAGCACCGACACCAGGTTCAGCTCAAGCACGGCCCGGTACTGCCCGAGATCGGCCTCTTCGATCGGCACATGCATGCCCTGCCCAGCGTTGTTCACCAGGATGTCTATGCGCCCATAATGGGCATGCACCTGCCCGAGCATGCTCCGCACGGCCGCCGGGTCGCGCATGTCGGTGGGCACAACCAGGGCGTCGATCATCTCGGCCGATGCGCTATGCAGCTTCTCAGCAGACCTTGCCGCCAGCGACACCCTGGCCCCTCGCTGCGATAGCAACCTGGCGGTTGCGAGCCCTATTCCCTCCGAGGCTCCTGTGATCAGCACAACTTTGTCCTTGATCTCCATCGAACAACCTCTCTCACGAGCAACACTTTTGTCGGAAGCCGGGCTGTTGCCCTTAGTAATCATGCTCTCACATCAGACTTACGTTTGATACGTAACCCTCTAACCAGACACCAAACCCCCCACATTCGCCGCGGAGATTTGCCCCGCCAGGCATAAAGCAGGTCAGATTAGGCACCGATCCTTACTTGTGAGGCGGGTACCAGACGGGTGTCACCACCGCCTCTGAGTGCCGACATCTGTCGCGCTCAGTTCTTCGAGCAGTGTATCAGCCGAGCAGACATCGCTCTCATGCTGCGGCACAATACAAAAAGAAAAACCCCGGAGTGACCTTGCGGACCCTCAGGAGTTTTCTTTCCTCCAGATCCCGGAGCATAGCTCAAATCTCTGAAGTAGCCTCAGTATACAGCCCTTTGCCGCCGGATGCTAGATGCGTAGACGCAAGTTATACACATCCGCGATGCTATAGGAAGGAATTTAGATCTGGCTGGTTGTGGCTGTGGCCCTATCACCATGGCAACGACCACAGTCACGCTGCCAACAGCCGGCATCGCCGCAGCAAGCCTTGCCGGCTCGCCGACCGTTCTTGCGAGCCGGACGCCGCTTGAAGTAACCGCCACACCCACCTCAGTGCTCATGGCACCTACAGCCACTGCCACCTCGACAAGCGCCCCCGGCTTCCCCTACCATGTCGGGCAGGATGCCGACCGCCACCACCTTCTCGATCCACTTCAGAGATGTACCCGGCACCAACACCTTCTACCCATACGTGAGGTGCCTTGCATGAGGAGGCATAGTCACAGGCTACCCATGCGGCGGCTTGAACCCCTCACCGGGCAAGCTGAGACCTGCGACGCTCAACACAACCCCTACTTCCGCTACAACAACCCCAGTACACGCCGGCAGATCAGCGAACTCGTAAGCAACAGCGTGGGCTCCCTGACGATCCGTACGCGCAGATACTCGGGGATATACCTGTAGACTCGCCTTTCTGTGCCTTTGTAAACAGGCTGGTACACTGGACTGTGCTACCCACTTCCCGACTTCGTATCAGCCCCATGCACCTATCCACAGATATGGACAAGCCAACTGAAAGCTGATAGTATGTAGTCAGGTCAACTAACTACATTACGGCAGTAGGACTGCTGTTGGAGCAAGCACTATGATAGTAATGGGAGTCCGCGATCTCAAGGCGCGGCTAAGTGAGGCGTTGGAGGCTGTAGAAGGTGGGGAGGTTATCGAGGTGACAAACCATGGGCGCACGGTCGCGCGAATCGTGCCCACGAACAGGCAGCCTGGTCCGCAGGAGGTGGCAGACGCGCTCATCAGCATCAACCGTATGGCTGAGGAGGTCGGCAAGCATGCCCCTGCGGGTACGGATGCCGCCCAGACTCTGAGCGATATGCGCCGCTGACGGCTTGCATGCGTGACAAGCCAACTACAGGCCAGGGGTCATGAGCAGAGCATCGATTGCGACCTACAGAGTAACGATTGATGCTTCACTCCCTAAACAGATACAGGACTACCGGCGATTTGTCACTGGGGCCGGCCTTTCAAAGCACAAAACAGGGTAGGTTACGCATCAAGCGTGAGTAGGACCTGAAATATTATGCCGATTGCTCCACCTTCGACGAATGCACATCCTTCCGTCGTGATTGACGCAAGCATGTGGATCAGTCTTCTCTTACCACATGACGTGAATAATAGTTTGGCCACGAGCTGGCTAGCCCAGCATAGTCAAAGTGGGGGCCTGCTCGTGGCTCCCTCCTTGCTACCTGTGGAGGTAGCAGGCGCGCTATCTCGGATTACCGGGCACACTCAATCCGCTTATGAGGCAGCCAACCAGCTGTACCAATTGCCAGTCGTGCGCATTGTGCATTTAGATCAGGTGCTTATCAATGAGGCAATGCGCATAGCGGCAGATCATGCTTTGCGAGGTGCTGATTCTATCTACGTGGCCCTTGCTAAAAAAGAAGGTATACCGCTCGTCACGTTCGATAAAGAGCAGTTGACCAGACCCGCTGCTATTATTCCTACTATAAGACCCTGACGTGGCGTGGATGGTACCGCCGGCTATCGTCTGGGCTGTAATGACCCATGGAACCAGTCCACCGGAATGCCCCTTGAGAGCGCATGCCAGGGTTACCCTTCCTATCTAGCACGCGGAAGCCCTTTCCATGTATGCAGTTGGGGGAGGCGCTACCCTTGACAGAAGATGTATCATGTAGCTATATACCGCTGCAAGTAGTGAGCGTTCTAGTTGCGTGGGATCGCGCGTATTCGGCAGGTGACTAGGGAACGCGCGTAGAGAGCCGTCTTCTTCGCCCGCTCATGGAGGGTCGCCGTGATGGCTCTGATGTCTCGCAAGAACCTCTTCTTTTTCTTTGTAATTGCCGCCGGGGCTCTTCTGCTACTTGCGACGGGCGTGGCTGCCGCACGCCCGGCCTCCCCTGCCGCCTCTGCATCTCTGGTGGGAGCGCTCATATCGCAACCTGTGTGCGACTTGCCTGCCGCGCCCGCAGCGGCCACGCGCCATGCTCCCCTTTTCACGCCCAGCCCCCTCCCTACATCGTCGCCCACCAATACACCTGTGTGCGGTCTCGTCTGGAGGGGTGTTGCGAGCCCTGATATCGCGAACGGCGGCAACCTGCTGGCGGTACAGGTTATAAGCTCGAACAACGTTTGGGCCGCAGGCTATTCCTACAACACAGGCAACGAGTCGGCCCACACCCTTGTTGAGCACTGGGACGGCGCTGCCTGGAGCGTCGTGCCGAGCCCCAACGTGGGTACTGCCGGCAGTGGGCTGGCTGCGCTTGCGGTCGTCGCGCCCGATGACATCTGGGCGGCAGGCTTTGCCGGCGGCTACACTACTTACATTCCCCTGACGATGCACTGGGACGGCATGGCCTGGAACATAGTAGCCGCACCTACGATCCCCGGCAACTCCACGCAGTTGTTTGGCCTGGCTGCCGTTTCGCACAGCGATGTTTGGGCCGCCGGCGCCGGTGGCAACGATACCAACGCCCAGTATCAGACCCTGCTGGAGCATTGGGACGGCGCTGCCTGGAGTATCGTGCAAAGTCCTAACCCAGGGCCCGCCTCCAACCGCCTGAAGGCCATATCAGCCGTTTCGGTGGGCGACATTTGGGCCGTGGGCAGCCGCTATGACGACAATTCAGGACGTGTGCAGTCGTTGACCCTCCATTGGGACGGCACAGCCTGGAGCAACGTGCCTAGCGCGCCCTCCGCCGGATACAACGCGCTCAACGGCGTCTCTGCCTACGCCTCCGACGATGTCTGGGCTGTGGGCGAAGGTCCCTATCCAGATAAACTTCTAGAGCACTGGGACGGCACAGCCTGGAGCATCTCGACGCCCCCTCATGCCGGGGACAACCGCCTCTACGGAGTCACCATGCTCGCGCCCGATGACGTGTGGGCGGTTGGCTATAGCGGCGGCGTGGGAGGAAGCCAGGCTATCCATTGGGACGGTACCTCGTGGCAGGCCCCCGCCAACCTCACCGGAGTGTACCTCCTTGCTGTCTCTGCGGCGTCGCATACCGACGTGTGGGCAGTGGGCTTTCCGGGCGGGAGCCAGCCTGCTATTGAAAGATATAACGACCCTTGCGTTACACCAACGGCTACAGGGACGGTGACCGGCACCCCGCCCACCGCCACAAACACTCCTCCCAACTCAACTCCCACGGCCACGCGACCTGGCGGACCCACGTCAACGGCAAGCCGCACTGCCACAGCCATGCCAACCACCACCTGCTGCAACCCTGGAGGCAATGTAACAACAGGTTGCTCAGGTCCCAACGTCTACCCTTATGATCTGGCGCTAAGCTCTAACACGCCGAACTGCGCTATTTCTTTGAGCGGTCCGGTTGATCTCTACTACCAGGTATCTAGCGGCCCCGACCCTGGCGGATCGTGGTCGACAATAGATCACCAGTACGCCGGCAACTTCACCATAACCCCAGGCCAGACAATACACGTGGCGGGCACCTTCCAGGAGGCCACCATCCCATCCGGGAGCAACTACTACAGGGTGCATTGGACGATGGGCTACATAAACTGTCAGGGCGGGCGTACAGCCGACGGCTACAGTGATCCCGCTCCCCTATGTCCGGCCCCAACCCCTCAGCCGGCAACGCCAACCTCAACAGGAACGGCAACGATGGCCGTGTCGCCGACGATGTGCCCGGTCCAGTTCACAGATGTGCCTGTCACAAACACCTTCTACCCCTATGTAAGATGCCTCGCATGCAGGGGCATAGTCACAGGCTACCAGTGTGGAGGCTCGAACCCGCTCACAGGGCAACAAGAACCCTGTGATGCACAGTACAACCCATTCTTCCGCTACAACAACCCCATCACACGTGGACAGATAGGCAAGCTGGTCAGCAACAGCGCAGGCTTCTCTGATGATCCAGGCGCGCAGCTATTCGAGGACATACCTGTGGGCTCACCCTTC
>JALYYZ010000179.1 GCA_030945985.1 Chloroflexota bacterium | reverse complement strand
CTGATGATGGCAAGCGCCACCGAGTAAATAGTGTAGGTGCGCGAGCGCATCATAAAGACACAGCCCGCCACGAGCGTGATCATCAAGAGTGTAAAGGCTATCTCCATCAAATTAGCAGCCAGGAGGGGATTGTCAAGGCGTGCAACACGCAACGCATTGAACAGCGGCACACCCGGGAACGATATCGATTCGCTTGCCCCGAGATCGGTAACTGATTTGAGAGGAGCCGAGATATACAGGTACCGGTAGATGCTGTACGCTGCGGCAGTAATAGGACAAAGTAGGAGCCAGGCCCATTGAAGTTTCTTGAGGAAGATTGGCGATTTCTTATACCCAACGTACTGCTGCCAATACATATATCCGAGTGGCAGGATGAGAAAGACGCCTGGCTGCTTTGTGAGTGCCGCCGCTCCTGAAAGGATCCCGGCAAGCCACCATTTGTGTTGCCTGCCGTAATAGAGGGCCGCCACCGTAAAGGCGAGCAGCGGCGCCTCCGTGTATCCGATAAAGAGGAAAAAGGAGGTAGGAAAGATCGCACTGAGTATAACGGCTCTCCTGGCAACTTCAGCCCCATAGTCCGCTTCCACAAGGCGGTAGAGATACCAAAAAAAGCCGAGCGCGCAAAGATTAGCCACAAGTACCGCAGCCAATATATAGTCGTCGCCCTGTGTGATGGCCTTGATAAAGAGGTTGGCGGCTCTTATGAGCAGTGGGTAACCTGGAAAGAAAGCCGTTAGATAACCTGGGTTTGGCGCGTATCCTTTCTCAGCTATCGTGGTGTAGTGGTAAGTATCATAAATATTCCAGATGCCGATGGTCCGGCCATGCAGGTCATCTGTGGGCAAGACCAGGCCAGGATAGGTCTCATGAACATGAAGATAGGTCTCATCCGGGGTGTTCGAAGAGACGATCCAACCCCATAGCGATAGTGCTATCCTAATCGCAAGCCACACAAAGAAGGCAAACCTGAGCCCATCCTTTGCTACTATTTGCTCGATGTGCTTGCGCTCACGGACATCCAGCATGGGAACTGTGCCGCCTCGCCTGCGGTCATATGATATGTGCAAAGGTGTTAGCTCCTCGATGCGTGTAGAATTGTCTGCGGCAGCCACCGTGCAGATCAAGATAATCAGAGGCGCGCTCTACTTTGATTATAAAAGCTTGCGCGCTGGAAATGAGTAGCCCAAACGGTCGAATTTCGGCTGGCAAGGTGGCTATTTGGTACTAGAGTTTATCCTAGGTAGTAGTAGTACCCACAGATCTGTGGCTGTGCATACGAGTGCGCCACAGGTGTACTATTCACCGGACCATGCATTCCCTTTGCTATCCAGGGTAGCTTCCAGCCAGCTCTTGGGGAAAGAGCACTCTTTTTCAGGAACAAACAAATCGAAACCGCGCGGTTTCGATTTGTTTGTTTTCCTCTTACAAGCTAAGAGGTCCATGAAGCTGCACTAGTACACAGGATGCACAAAATTCAGCATGCGCTTGCAAAGCACAGGGTCCCTTTGTTACACTGAGAGTTGCCCTATTATGGAGATCGGGGCGAAAGGACTGTATATTGAACGCGCTTGGGAACCTGCGTGGCAAGTTGATAATCGGATTGGTGCTGGGCCTGGTCGTAGTTGCCGGACTATCGGTCTATGCTGATTTCAACAAGATGCTTGAGGTGCTGAGGCACTTCGAGTGGGGCCTGGTGCCGTTTATCCTCCTGTTTACACTTTTCAACTATGCGCTCCGCTTTTACAAGTGGGACGTTTATTTGCGCCTGATCGGGGCTACAGGCGTGCCCAAGCGCACCTCACTACTGATCTTTCTAAGCGGTTTTGCCATGGCTATGACCCCTGGCAAGGTGGGGGAGATACTCAAGTCGTATTTGCTCAGGCAGGTACGAGGCACACCTATCGCCACTTCAGCGCCCATCGTAATGGCCGAACGACTGACAGACGGCGTGGCAATGCTCGTACTTGCCTCAGTGGGCCTCTTTCTTTTCAACTATGGCACAGCAGTGCTGATAGGCATAGCTATATTTGTGCTGATATTCGTCTTTGTTTTTCAGAACCGCGCCCTGGCGGCACGGCTGCTTTCTATGGGTGAGAGGCTCCCCGTCATCTCTAAAGTGGTACACCACATCAGCGCCTTTTATGAGAGCTCCTACGAGCTATTTAAATTACCGAACCTTCTCTTCGGTGTTGCCATAGGCGTGATCTCATGGTCGGGTGAGGTTGCTGCCTTTGTGCTAGTGATGATGGGCCTGGGGATACCTTTCTCTGCCCTGCTTGTAGTCATTTGCGCTTTTATACTCTCGGCCTCTACCCTTATAGGCTCGGTAACGCTACTGCCCGGGGGTCTGGGCAGCACCGATGCAAGTATTACAGGTATGCTCCTCTTCCTGGTGCCTGGTCAACTGCACCTGGCTCAGCCGTTTTCTCAGACTGCGGCTGTAGCAGCTACTTTACTGGTACGCTTTGCCACGCTCTGGTTTGGAGTGATCATCGGCTTGATAGCGCTCACACTCACACAGCGGCATCTTCACGACGTGCCCCCGGCAGAAGAAGAGATGGGAACTGTGTCGGATCGCCTGGCTCGGGCTGAGCGTTGATCAAGAGCGTAGAATTCGCACAAACCCCCGGTGGAGTGCTCTTATTAGAGCAACTTGTGGAAATGAGACACGCCTGGCGCACCAACAAACAGAGGTTGGTGCTGACTAATGGCACATTCGACCTGCTCCATATAGGTCATGTGCGCTACCTAGCGGCCGCTCGGGACCTCGGAGATATTCTCATAGTAGGGATCAATTCCGATGCTTCCGTACGCAGTTACAAAGGCGTGGGGCGCCCAGTGGTGCCTCAAGACGAGCGGGCTGAGATCGTAGCAGCCCTGCGCTGCGTGAGCTATACCGTTATCTTCGAGGAGCTTACCGCCACGCATCTTGTAGAAAGTCTGCAACCCGATGTCTATGCTAAAGGTGGTGACTACGGTGCCGGCGGCAAGGTGCTGCCTGAGACGGAGGCAGTACATCTGTACGGCGGCTCTATAGAAATAATCCCTTTTGAACACGGTCATAGCGCCAGCGAACTCATAAAGAAGGTAAGCGAGGGCTGAGACGAAGGAGGCCTACACTCCCGGCTAGACGTAAGCGTAGGATCTCCGACCCCTCCAGGCATCTGTAGAAAGAGCGAGTAGCACAAGATTTACTTTGTCATGAGTCCAATACCACGGGTCGAATCGCGAGTGTAGTACAGGATGCTTTCCAACACGGATATAACATTACAAGAGCCGGAAGCTGAAGCCCTGGAGCTTGGTGTAGAAACTAGCGGCTTTAGAGATGCGCAGGCTCAGCCCAGACGGGCCATGGGCGGGCGAATTGCTCGCGCTGCGCTCGTGCTCATGCTCGGCACGATCTTGAGCCGTGTGCTTGGACTTGGGCGCGAAACTACAATTGCTCACCTCTTCGGGGGTGGGGCCGATGTGGACGCCTTTACTATAGCTAATTCGGTAGCGACCATCGTTTATGACCTGCTTATTGCCGGCACGGTGAGCGCTGCGCTGGTGCCTGTGTTCAGCGAATATGCAGCCGACCCGGCGCGGAGGCCGGAGTTCGGGAAGCTTGTGAGCACCATCCTGTCCGTCGCAGGTGTGTTCCTCTTATTTGCCCTCGCGGTCCTCGAATTGCTTGCCCAGCCCCTCTCGAACTTCATGTGCGCCGGTAAGTCCGTAGAAACATGCTCGCAAGCCCTCACTATGACGCAGTGGGTGCTTCCAGGCGTCTTCTTCATGGGTCTCTCAGGGGTAGTAATGGCGGCTCACTACTCACTCAACAGGTTTATCTACCCAGCTTTCACCTCTGCCCTCTTTAACATGGCGATAATCTTCTGCGGCTTTACGCTGGCCGGTTACCTGGGCGTGAGGAGCCTCGTTCTGGGGATCGTAGTGGGAGCTTTCGCCATGCTCGCTATGCAGCTTCCCGGACTGCGCGATATACCTCTGCGCCCTTCCTTTGATATCAACCACCCTGCCGTGCGCAAGATACTGAAGCTCTACGCCCCTGTGGGTCTAAGCGTGGTGGTAAGCTCGGCGGCGCTGGTGATAGATCGCAATCTCGCTTCGCAGGTCGGTGAAGGCTCTATCAGTGCTATGCGCTTCGCCACCACACTCATCCAGTTCGCGCTGGGTCTCGTTTCTGCGGCCATATCGCTAGCTGCTTTGCCCTCTCTATCCCAACACTTCAGCAACGGCGATGACGATGCCTACAAGCGTACCCTTTCGGCGGGTCTGAGGCTGGTGACGGTGCTGGTGCTGCCTGCAGCGGCAGGGCTGCTGGCATTGGGATCGCCTCTTGTGGACCTTTTTTTCAAGCATGGAGCTTTTACGCAAGCCGATCAAAGCCTTACATCTCAGGCTCTGCTCTTTTACGTAATAGGCCTACCGTTCAGTGCGATAGACCAGGTTCTAATCTTCGCCTTCTACGCCCGCAAGAACACGCTGACGCCTGTACTGGTGGGCATTGCGGCTGCGGGGGTATACCTGGCGGTTGCGTTTGGTACTGTGGGCATTTTGGGTGTAAGAGGACTGGTACTCGGTAATTCCATGCAGTTGCTCTTCCACGCTGTTGTTATGGGCTTTCTCCTTTGGCGCGTGGTCGGGCACGGTGGAGGGTTGAAGGGCTATGGGATTGGTGATACAGTAGCCAAAGCAGGAGGCGCCGCTGCGCTCATGGCCATAGTAAGCTATGTCACCTGGTGGGCACTCTCACAGGTTGTACAGCCCCTGTCGCTTACCCCCAAGCTCATCTTACTGGCTCTACCACTGGCGGCTGGTGGCGGCATATACGCTGTGCTGGTGTGGACGATGCGGCTGCCCGAAGTAGAGCTTATACAGAGTAAAGTCCTGGGCAAAGTTCTGGCGAGACTACACAAATAGTGGCTATCTCGGGCACGCTGCTCAATGTGCTGACGGTGCTGATAGGTGGCGGACTTGGGCTGCTCGTGGGAGGACGGCTGCCGGCACGGCTCCAGAACATCATCATTGGTGGCCTCGGCTTATCCACCCTCGTTATAGGTATGCAAAACGCGCTGATCACCAGGAACCCGCTAATATTACTGGGCAGTATCCTCGTGGGCGGCATATTCGGCGAGTTCCTGCGCCTTGACCAGAAGCTTGAGCAGCTAGGGGATACCCTGCAAAAGAGGATGGCAGGGAGCGGCAAGGGTGCCTCTACTTTCAGTGAAGCCTTCGTGACCAGCAGCCTGGTCTTCTGCGTGGGGCCGCTGACGATACTCGGCTCCATACTCAATGGAGTGAATGGCGATATAAAGCTGCTCGCCGTAAAATCGCTGCTGGACGGCTTTGCCGCCTTTGCTTTCGCTGCCACCCTGGGCTGGGGAGTATTGGTATCCGCCGTGACGGTGCTCGTCTACCAGGGTACACTCAGCCTGATAGCTGCTGCCCTGGCAAACGGCGTACCCAGCCGCGATAGCTCCTACATTGTCGAGATGACTGCGGCAGGTGGCCTCATAATCCTCGGTGTGGGCCTTAAGCTGCTCAATATCAAAGAACTGAAGCTGGCGAACTACCTGCCTGCCCTGGCGATTGCTCCTGCTATCGTATGGATAATAGAGAACTGGCCATTCAAGTAAGCTTTAAAGTGGATAATACATCTCGTTCCCCGATGTAAAACCAAGTCGCTCATATAGAGGTCGCCCCATTTCGGAGGCATGGAGCACCAAGCTTGCCACGCCATTCTCTAGACTCCAATCCAGGATCGTCCTCATCAACATCTCAGCGATACCCTTACGCCTCCAGGCCTGCTCAGTGTAGACATTTAGTACTAGCGCTTCCGGCCCGGATTTCTCCAGGTTACCGTAGCGATCGGGCCTCGGTAGGCGCATCCGAAGCTGCACGCCACCGCCTGCTACTATGCGCTGAGGCTCTCGGGCAGGTGTAACTACCCAGGATAGGTATTCTCCCGAGACGATAGCCGTCGCAAAGTAAGCCGTTGAAGCTTCCTCTAAGGCTCGATAGGCATTAACTCTCAGTTCACCCATATCTTTGAACATCTCACAACGATGCCGTGCCAGGATCGGTGCGTTGGCCATCTCAGCGCGGCGCAGCGAGAACTGCTCAGATCCAGATTCGTGTTCCACAGGTTGCTCCCGTCAGACAAAATCGCGCGACGCGAATGGTATCTCAATGCTTGTGTGGCATTATAGCAGCAAGCCCTGCGGCAGCTATGAATAGGCGTTCACCGAAATATTCCACGTAGCAAGTTGCCGTCCCTCTTGCGCACAGGTAGTACCCAAATTAGCAAGTCACTGATATAATAGCCCTTGTTATGAGTGATGAGACCTCTTACTATGTGGGCCTGAGCATGGTTGCGGGTATAGGACCTGTTCGCATGCGTTTACTGCTGGACCATTTCGGCTCTGTTGAGAATGCCTGGCATGCAACGCGGGGCGACTTGCTTGCGACGGGCCTTGAAGCCAGGACCGTTGAGGCCCTATGTGAGATGCGCTTGCGCAATGATCTTGCGGCTGTGATGGAGCGCCTCGACGCCTTAGGGGTAAAGGTGCTCACATGGGAGAGTGACAACTACCCGGACCGGCTGCGAGAGGTAGAGGGATCACCCCCCGTGCTGTATGTGCTAGGAGAGATTACGCCCGCAGATGGCTGGGCTGTAGCCGTGGTCGGCACTCGCCGGGCCACACCCTACGGGCGGGAGGCGACCGCGCGCTTGACAGCAGGATTAGCTCAGGCGGGGGTAACGGTCG